>JAFLTJ010000053.1 GCA_022510465.1 Muribaculaceae bacterium | reverse complement strand
CGTTCGTTCTTATTTCAACAAACATGGAGGTTCGCTGGGAACCCAGGGCTCGCTGACGTTTATGTTTGACCACAAGAGTGTTTTCAAGATTAAACCCAAAGATGGTGTTTCGCTTGAGGACCTGGAGCTTGAACTTATAGATTATGGTGTTGACGAGCTTGAGAATGACGAGGAGGAAATTGTACTCTACGGCGCTTTTGAGGAGTTTGCCAACATTCAGAAATACCTTGAAGAAAACGAGTTTGAAATCGTAAGTGCTGAATTTGAGCGCATTCCCCACGATTTAAAGGAGGTTACAGAGGAGCAGCGGGCTGTCTTGGATAAGTTGCTTGAGAAATTTGAGGAAGACGAGGATGTTCAGAATGTTTTCCACAATATGAAAGAAGACTAAAAGAGAGTTTCTCTTTAATAATTACGAATATCACGAAAAGCGCAGTTTCGTACAAGGCAAAAAGTACGAAACTGCGCTTTTTTACTGCAAAGGAATTGGACTAACGGTTTAATTTTTCACTTATCTTCATAGTTACCTTATCAAACCTATCTGACAAAGCTAACCATCCGGGCACATCTTTATTCATCCAACCTAACAATGTTATAAACTCGTCGTGTAATTCCTTAACTCGAACAAGGTTCCAACAAATTGATTCATTATGGAATACCCTATTTCTGAAAGCCCTGAAACGGTTAAGTGGGGCAGATACATTTTTACGCTGTCTGAGATTTTTAGGCATATAAGGGAAAGCCCTCCGTAAATCTTTCCACAATATTTTTTCATACTCGCTGTTCAATAGAGAAACCCAAAAACCGAGAGTCAGTTCAGCTATAATCTTTGAGGGGGTAACCTGCTCATGTCTTCCTGAAATATGCTTTGATGCTTGGGTTATATATTTATTAAGACTAGTCAATCCCGGTGTGTTTGGAAAAACCGCATACCAATCATCACGACCGGTCATGGTTCTCAGTTCACGGCAAAGTGCATTTCTTAATGTCACTTCAAGAACAGACAGAGAGGGATACATTGCTTCAGACAATTCAAGATTACAACGATAATGCGTCATCGCTTTGGATTTATCTTCGGGATAGAGGCGAAAATACCGCTCCATTCGTTTATCTGAAAAAACTTTTTCAAAGAAATGTTTGTCGAATGCCATATATTTTTTATAAATTTGCGACGCAGTCCCGGTAATTCCTCTCCCTGATATCAGATGCAGGTGATGAATCCGGGTTTTTTATATCCCTAACTTACTGCAAAAGTATTTCTTTTCTTTCAAATCTACAAATAGTAAAAGAAGGATTCGCTATAGGAAAATCTCTTGTATAGAGGAGTATGAAGACATCTATTATCCTATAGAAAATGCCCTTGGGGTGGAAATCCTCCATGTAGTCCCGGCTTAAAAGACCAAAATCCGCATCATTTTAATCTTGCCGAAATAGCTTGAAACGTTTCTTTCGCATCGGAATAATCTAAAAGATTTTATAGATGCTAATTAGTTGGGGAAAGTTACTGTTAATGTAAATTATGCGGTTTCCCTCGGTTTATATTGCGGAGGGGCAAGTTAAATGTAGCGGGCGACGATGGAGGCGAGCTTGTCGATGTCGGTTACGCGTTCAACGATTTCTTCCTGGCGATTGATGATAAATGTTGTCGGAATCTCGGTTACGTTATAGTTCCGCAGGTTTTTCATGCCATCTACCTGTGGGTTCAAAACTGTAATCCAAGGAAGATTTTTGGCTGTTTGTCTCCAGCTGAATTCGTCTTCGTCGAGTGAAACTTGAAAAATTTCAAGGCCTTGTGCACGGTATTGCTCATACACTCTGTTGAGCTGAACGTTATAGGCGGGAGATGCCTCGGCGCCGTAGGTTGTGAAATTGAGTATGACGACTTTCCCGTTGCCGGCAAGCTTTTCTAATGAGCGATTAACGCCGTTCTCGTCGATAAGGTTGATGTCGAAAATGGGTATTTCGTTTGCGACGATTGTGTCTCGCGGAGTTCCCGGTGCCAATCGGCGATTTGAAATGTAAAGGTTGCGGAGGTAGGCTGTACGCGGGTCATTGGGCCGGTACTGATTGAAAGCGTTGGCAACCGCACCGATAACTCGCAAATCTTGTTTGTTGGCGGGATTGAAGATTGATATTCCGCCGATTTTTTTGTTAATAATGTAGTAGGAAACGATTCCCGACGGGTCGCCGAGCAACATTCCGCCCAGTTCACGTTTCAAAAGGGAGTCGGTGGCGATGGCTCCGACGCCGTTGCGAGCAACCACGTCCATGACGCGGCGGTCAACTCGCATGAGCATTTCGGCGGCCGTTGACCCTGCAAGGGTGTATTCGCTGTCGAAAGCGCTTGCGCTGGTGACTACGGTTACTTTCTCTATGCTGTCGATAGGGAAATAGAGGGTTTTGCCGCCGAGCCGCAGGCGGTAAATGTCGGGATAGCCTGAGGGGTCGTGGCTGTAGGAGAAAGAGCCGCTTTTGTCGAGCTTAATAGAGTCGAGCGGATACCAGCGGCCGTTGTCGGAGGCCTCGATGAGCATTGTTTCACCGTCGGCTCCGTCGATACGCCCGTCAACGGTCCATTGGTTTGATTTATGGTTGCATGACTGGATTGTCAACAGGATGCATGCGGCTAATAGCGTCGTGATATATTGATTTATCTTTGTCATTTGTGATTTTATTTAGGCTGCAAAGATAGTGAATAAAGTTTAAAAAACAATAAAAAGTGAAAAAAATGGGGATTGGCAATGTCGTTACTTCCCGAGCAGTGAGTTGTAACGGGCAGGGGATGATATAATCTCGATGGCCGCTTTATATACGGGGTTGGTGTCGTTGATTATCTGATAGTAGGCGCTTGTGTCGAAAATATCCCGGGCAACCAGGGCTTTTAGTATAGCTGCCATATAGTTGCGGGAGATAGCAAGCTGCTCGGGGTTTGGTTCAACTTTTTCTTTTTCACCTTCGTTGACGATGGCGTCTATAAGGTCTTGCCCGACGTTGAATTGGGATGCAAAGTTGTTGACGTCGGGATATTTTTCTTTCAGGGTTTTTCGGTTCTTGTCGACATAGGTCATGGCTACTTTGTTGAACACTCCTTTGGCGAGGAGATCACGGTAGTAATCGGTGTAGAAGGTGGTATCGATGGGCACAAAGCAGTCGGGCATAATTCCTCCGCCACCATAAACGGGCCGGTGGTTGTTAATGGTGTGGAACAACAGATTCCGGTCAAAGGAGATGGAGTCGCTGCTTGAGAGCTCGCCGTGACGGTACCGGTTAAGGATGTCTTCGGAATAGTCGCTGTCGTCGCCACTGTGGTATGGTTTTTGGATGCATCGGCCACTTGGAGTGTAATAGCGCGAGGTAGTCAGTCTTATCATTGAGCCGTCGGGGAATCGGTAGGGTCTTTGAACCAGCCCTTTGCCGAATGTTCGCCGGCCGACGATAACTCCGCGGTCATAGTCCTGGATGGCACCCGACAGAATTTCGCTGGCGGAGGCAGAGTATTGATTTACCATCAGTACAACGCGGCCGTTGCCGAAACTTCCGCCATGCTCGGCCTTGAGATAGTTTGGTATGGAGTCTTTGTTGTTTGTAAAGACGATGATATCGCCTGTTTTGAGGAACATCTGTGCGACTTCGGTTGCCGATGACAGGTATCCGCCGCCGTTGTGTTCCAAGTCGATAATCAGATTTTTCAATCCTTTCTTTTTAAGATTGGAAATGGCTGTTCGGACTTCGTCGGCGGTTTCTTCGGCAAATCGGGATATTCTGATGTATCCGTTCTCTTTGTCAATCATGTATGAGGCGTCGACGCTGTACAGGGGGATGTCGTCGCGGGTGATGGTAAATGAAATGGGTTTGGGCGTGCCGGCTCGGAGGACTTTGATGTCGACGGTTGTGCCTTTTGGTCCACGCAGTATTTTTGTAACCTCAGTTCGCGAACGATTGATTCCTGAAAGGATGGAGTCTCCGGCCGAGAGAATGCGGTCTCCGGCAAGCAATCCAACACGTTCAGACGGGCCACCGGCGATTGTCTGAATAACATACAGGGTGTCGTTCAGCATATTGTATTGGATGCCGATACCGCTGAAATTACCTTGTAGTGGTTCGGTCAGCTCACGGGTTTCCTCGGGGTTGGTGTATGTGCTGTGTGGGTCGAGGGTTTTAAGCATGGCTTTAATCCCTTCCTCGACGATTGAATCGGTGTTTACGTGGTCAACGTAAAGGCGGTCGATGAACATGGCTGCCTGACGCAATTTCTGGTCGGGAGTGAACTCCTGCTGCCGTAATTTCTGACTGTTGTATATGTCAACTACGTTTTGCGCATTATTTGATGTCTGCGCAGAGCAAATAACGGCTGTTGCAAGGGCGAGGATTGTTATTATGCGATTCATGTTCATGTTGTTTTTTAGTGGGGAATATAGCGTGAAACATCCACTCCGAAGTGTTCAAGTTCTCTCACCATGGAGGATGACACACATGCCAGGCCGGGGAGGGTGGGGAGGAAGATTGTTTCGATTCCCGAGATTTCCCGATTGATGTCGGCCATATTCCGCTCATATTCAAAATCGGCCACAGAGCGAATGCCCCGGATGATACACCGGGCGCCATACCGCCGAGCGATGTCGGCCGTCAATCCGGCGTCGGCGATTGCTTCCACACGGGGATTGTCGCTGTATAGGGCGTTAATTCGGTCGGCGCAGGCTGAGGCTCGGCCGGCGGCATCGGCTTCTTTGCTGAGATTGTAGCCTACGCAGATTATGATATGGTCAAAAAGGGTCAGCGCGCGCTCGACAATGGATGCGTGTCCAACGGTGAACGGGTTGAACGACCCGGGAAAGATTGCGGTCCTTATGGCGGATGTATCAGGAGATTTCGGAGTCATCTTCTACAATCAGGTTATCGATAATAAACATTTGTCGGTCCATGGTGTTTTTACCCATGTAGAACTCGAGCAATTCGCCTACGGCATCCTCTTTTTTGAGGGTAACGCGGTCGGCTCTCATATCGTTGCCGATAAAACCTCGAAATTCTTCGGGCGAAATTTCTCCGAGACCTTTAAAACGTGTGATTTCTGCCTTGCTCCCGAGCTTGGATATAGCGGCAACACGCTCTTCGTCACTGTAGCAGTAGTAGGTGTCGGCATTGCCGGCGCCTTTGCCTCGTTTAGAGGTCTCTTTATTACGAACGCGGAAAAGCGGAGTTTGTAACACATATACGTGTCCTTTTTTCACCAAATCGGGAAAAAATTGCAAAAAGAATGTCAGGAGGAGGAGTCGGATGTGCATTCCGTCGACGTCGGCATCGGTTGCAATGATGACATTGTTGTAGCGCAATCCGTCAATTCCATCCTCGATGTTCAGGGCAGCCTGCAACAGATTGAATTCGTCGTTCTCGTAAACGATTTTACGGGTCAAACCGAATGAATTTTTAGGTTTGCCGCGCAGAGAGAATACAGCCTGAGTCTCGACGTTGCGGATTTTGGTGATTGAGCCGGCGGCCGAGTCGCCCTCGGTTATAAAGATGGAGGATGCGAGTTTTTTGTTTTCGTCGCCACGAGAGTCGTTGAGGTGAACGCGGCAGTCCAGAAGTTTTTTATTGTGAAGGTTAACCTTCTTGGCCATTTCGCGAGCTTTTTTTGTGACGCCGGCCATCTCTTTGCGTTCGCGCTCGCTCTCTTGGATTTTTTTGAGTATTATATCGGCTATTTCAAGGTTGCGGTGCAGGTAGTTGTCAAGTTCTTTCTTGATAAAATCGCCTACAAACTTGGCTACGGTTGGCCCGTCGGGCCCCATGTCGCGGGAACCAAGTTTGGTTTTTGTCTGCGATTCAAACACTGGCTCTTCAACCTTAATGGAAACGGCAGCAATCATACCGTTGCGAATGTCGGTATATTCGAATGGCTTGCCGAAGTAGTCTTTGAAGGTTCGGGAGACGGCTTCTTTGAACGCCGTCAGGTGGGTGCCGCCCTGGGTTGTGTGTTGCCCGTTGACAAAGGTGTAGTATTCTTCGCCATACTGCTTGGCATGGGTCAGCGTTATTTCGATGTCGTCGCCTTTGAGGTGTATCGGGGCATAAAGCGGCTCGTTGGTCATGTTCTCTTTGAGCAGGTCGAGGAGCCCTCCGCGAGAGTAGAACCGCTTGCCGTTGAACAGGATAGAAAGCCCGGTATTGAGGAATGTGTAGTTTTTCAGCAACGGTACGATAAACTCTTCCCGGTAGGCATAATTGTGGAAGATGGAATTGTCGGGGGTGAATTTAACGAGAGTTCCATTTGGCTTGTCGGTTTCCACAATCGGCTGCTCGTCAACAATCTCACCGCGCTCGAATGTTACCTTTTTTTCTTGCCCGTCGCGCACGCTACAGATTTCAAAATGTGTCGACAATGCGTTGACGGCTTTTATTCCGACGCCGTTTAACCCTACTGATTTCTTGAAAGCTTTTGAGTCATACTTTCCGCCCGTGTTCATTTTTGACGACGCATCAACAACTTTTCCCAACGGTATTCCACGACCGTAATCGCGAACGGTCACAGCCTCGTCGGTAATGTCGATGGTAATTTGCTTGCCATACCCCATCATGTACTCGTCGATGGCGTTGTCGAGAACTTCTTTGAGCAGAACATATATTCCGTCGTCGGACACCGAGCCGTCGCCCAGCTTGCCTATATACATACCCGGTCGTCGGCGTATATGCTCTTTCCAATCAAGTGTAATTATATCATCTTCAACATATTGAACCTCCGGATTGTTGTTGAGGTCTGCGTCGTTAAATATATCTTCCTGTTCTGCCATTCTTGTTTTGAAATTTCACTATCTGCAAAGATATGAATTTTTTGGCAAGGGTGCAACGATGATGTGTTATTTAGGCTCTTGCAGCGCCCCTGTTTATCTGTTTCATTTGCCAAACAATCATTATGGCCGTGATGACTGTGGCCAAAATGTCGCTGAGCGGGAATGCCATCCATACCCCTTTAAGACCGAAAATGGGCGGGAAGTATATCAGGAGGGGTATCAGAAAGATAACCTGACGGGTGAGGCTGAGGAAGATTGATTTGCCGGCTTTCCCTATCGACTGGAAGAAGTTGGTCGAAACAATCTGAAAGCCAACAACCCAAAACGCAACCATGGATGTTGACAAGGCGAGTCGCGTGACCTCAATAAGGCCGGCGTCGGTTGTGAAAATTCGGGCGATAACCGCCGGGAACGACAGCGCAAACGAGGCCCCGAGGATGCATATCAGGCTGGAGGCTCCCACGGCCATGTAGTAGGCGCGTTTGAGCCGCGCAGTGTTCCCCGCTCCGTAATTGTATCCCACAATAGGCTGCATTCCCTGGCAGATGCCTATTATCACCATTGTCATCAGTGACGCGAATGTGGTAAATATGCCGGCGGCGCCAACGGCAAGGTCGCCACCGTAGGCATAGAGGTTCTTGTTTATCATCATGTTGATTACCGAGGCGCACGCGTTCACTATCGACGGGGCTGCTCCGATGGATATAATGCCGGCAACAATGGGCCATTTCAGCGTGAAAGTTCCGCGAATGAAATGCAGAGTGCTCTTGCGATTAAAGAAGTGTTTCATCACAAAAACCGCCGAGATTGCCATAGCGATGTCGGTTGCAATGGCAGCGCCTTTAATGCCCATTCCAAGCCAGTAAATGGTGACGGGGACAATCAAAATATTCACGCCGGCACCAATAAACATGGTCACCATTGCTTTGACCGGATACCCTGAAGCCCTCATTATGTTGTTGAACGAGAAAGCCATGTTGGTCAAGAACATACCCGGCAATATCCACAGCATAAAATCCCGGGCGTAGGGCAGGGTTGCGTCGCTGGCTCCGAACGCAATTAAAATTTCGTCAAGGAAAACGGCAAAGATTGTGAGGTAAATGCAGCAATTCAAGATAGATAGAACAAGAGAATTGCCCAGCACCATTTCGGCGCCGTTTTTGTCGTCGGCACCCATCATTATGGAAACCCTCGAGCTGGAGCCGGCTCCGATTAATACGCCGATAGCAGCCGAGAGATTCATTACCGGAAATGTAATTGCCAGCCCGGCAATGGCTTCGGGCCCTACAAACTGACCGATGAATATGCGGTCAACAATATTGTACAACGACATTACAACCATGCCAACAACTGCCGGCAGGCTGTATTGCCACAGCAGCCGCCCTACGGGTGCCGTGGAAAGTTGTATCAGATTATCGTGTTTGCTCATTATGATAGAATGAAAAAACGGCTGCAAAGTTACGAATTTTTTGGATGACAGAGCAAATTTATATCAAACTCTCGCCAACTCATGCGCAAGGGAGCGGTAGTAGAGTAGATTTAAGGAAAAATTTCTGTAATATTTGTGTTGTGTAAATGATTTTGATTATCTTTGCAGGGTGATATATAGCGCAGGGACTGCGATGAAAGCATTGATGCGCGATTACCAGAGACAATTATTTCAATCTACTAAATTTATACACAAATCTTTACACTTATGTGGCTCACAGGTTCTTCTATAGGCAAGAAGCTGGTAATGGCAATTACCGGGGCTTGTCTTGTACTATTTGTGACATTTCACGCTGTGATGAATGGGGTTGCGCTGTTTTGGCCCAACGCCTATAACATCATCTGTGAATTTCTCGGTGCCAACTGGTATGCATTGATAGCATCAATGGGGTTGGCAGCGTTGTTTGTTATCCACATTCTTTATGCCGTGTGGCTTACAGTTCAAAACCGCCGTGCTCGCGGAGTTGACCGTTATGCAGTCAACACTCGCCCCAAACAGGTAGAGTGGGCATCGAAGAATATGTTGGTTCTCGGTGTTGTCATCGTTGCATTTCTTGGCGTTCACCTGATTCAGTTCTGGGCAAAAATGCAGTTGGCAGAGATAATGCATCAGCCGTATGTTGCAGAGTGTGGCCGCGAGATAGACCCGGCCAACGGAATGGCGTTTATCTACATGGCGTTCAGTCAGTGGTATACTCCTGTTATTTACATCATTGGCTTTGTTGCACTATGGTTTCACCTTAATCATGGATTCTGGTCGATGCTTCAGTCAACTGGCTGGAACAATGATATATGGCTCCCGCGTCTGAAAAAGATAGGGTGCTGGTGGACTACGATTGTCGTTGGCTTGTTTATCGCTCAGGCTATTGTGTTTACGGTTCAGGCTCATTGCCCTGACAAATGTAAGGCAGCAATGGCAACCGAGTGTTGCGAAAAAGCGGCTGCAACGTGTTGTGACGACGCCGCTCCCTGCTGTAAAGGGGAGGCATCATGCTGCGAGAATGAATAATCATACCTAAGTAAATTTTTGAAATTAAAATCATGGCAGATTTAAAGAAACTGGAGGGTATGATTGACTCTACCCCGATTATGGCAGACTATGCGGATGTAGAGTCGGCCAACTTGCCCGAAAATCAGATTGATTCCAAAATACCGGAAGGGCCTCTTGCCCAGAAATGGACCAACTACAAGGCCCATCAGAAATTGGTTAATCCGGCCAACAAGCGCAATCTTGATATCATTGTAGTTGGAACAGGTCTTGCCGGTGCTTCGGCCGCGTCAACGCTGGGCGAGCTTGGTTTCAATGTTCTCAACTTCTGTATTCAGGATAGTCCCCGCCGTGCGCACTCAATCGCCGCTCAGGGAGGTATCAATGCCGCTAAAGACTATCAGAACGACGGTGACTCAATCTATCGTCTTTTCTATGATACAGTGAAGGGTGGCGACTTCCGCTCCCGTGAGGCAAACGTGTATCGTCTTGCCGAGGTGTCGAACAATATCATTGACCAGTGTGTTCAGCAGGGTGTACCGTTTGCACGCGAATATGGCGGTTTGCTTGCCAACCGTTCTTTTGGCGGGGCACAGGTTTCACGTACGTTCTATGCCAAGGGGCAGACGGGTCAGCAGCTTCTGTTGGGAGCATACGCATCTTTGAACCGTCAGATAAAGAAAGGAACCGTTAAGTCGTTCAACCGCTGCGAAATGCTTGACCTCGTCATTATCGACGGCCGCGCTCGCGGAATCATTGTGCGCGACCTTGTTACCGGCGAACTTAAACGCTATGCCGCTCACGCGGTTGTGCTTGCAACCGGAGGTTACGGCCGCACGTTCTTCCTGTCGACCAACGCAATGGGTTGTAACGGGTCGGCCGCCATTCAGGCATTCCGCCGCGGCGCCTATCTGTCGAACTTGGCGTTTACACAGATACACCCCACCTGTATTCCCGTTCACGGCGAGGACCAGTCGAAACTGACCCTTATGTCGGAATCGTTGCGTAACGACGGCCGCATTTGGGTTCCGGCCAAGAAGGAGGATGCAGAGGCGATTCGTGCCGGCAAGAAAAAACCGACCGATATTCCCGATGAGGACCGCGATTTCTATTTGGAGCGCCGTTATCCCGCGTTCGGTAACCTTTGCCCCCGCGACATCGCATCACGTGCTGCAAAAGAGCGCTGTGACGCCGGTTATGGTGTAGGTACGGGCAACGCCGTTTATTTGGATTTCAAGTATGCAATCGAGCGTTTAGGGGAAGATGTTGTTCGCGACCGTTACGGCAACCTCTTCGATATGTATCAGATGATTTCGGATGACAATCCCTATCAGACGCCGATGATGATATTCCCCGCCAGCCACTACACAATGGGCGGTATCTGGGTTGATTATGAATTGCAGACTTCAATCAAGGGGCTTTTTGCTATCGGCGAGTGTAACTTCTCGGACCACGGAGCCAACCGTCTCGGCGCATCGGCACTCATGCAGGGTCTTGCCGACGGTTATTTCGTGTTGCCTTACACGATGCAAAATTATCTGAGCGACCAGATTAAGGTTAAACATCCCGATATCAACCATCCCGAATTTGACAAAGTTGAGAAGGAGGTTTCGGACCGCATCAATCGCCTGATGAATATCAAGGGAACAAAATCACCCGACCAGATTCACAAGCGTCTCGGTCACGTGATGTGGAACCTTGTAGGTATGGGCCGTACGCTTCAAAGTCTTGTTAAGGCCTTAGATGAGTTGGAGGAGGTTCGCAAGGAGTTCTATTCAGACCTGCGTATCGTAGGTAGCGCCAACGACCTCAATACCGAGCTTGAAAAGGCACTCCGCCTGGAGGACTTCCTCGTGATGGCCCGCATGATGGCGATTGACGCCCTCAACCGCAACGAGTCGTGTGGCGCCCATTTCCGCGAGGAGTATCAGACCGAGGATGGCGAGGCTAAGCGCAACGATGAGGACTACATGTATGTTTCGTGCTGGAAATATACCGGCGACAATGAAAAGCCGGTTCTTCTCAAAGAGCCGCTCAAATATGAGGAAATCAAGGTTCAAACACGTAACTATAAGTCTTGATAATATACCACTTTGACTGTTGTCCCGCCCAAAAGGGATAACGCAACAACAAATTTTTAAAAGAGATATAACAATGGAACATAATATCAGTGTAAACCTGAAAATTTGGCGTCAACGTGGTCCCAAAGAGAAAGGGCAGTTCGTGTCCTATCGCGTTGAAAACGTCTCAACCGGCACTTCATTTCTTGAAATGCTGGATATGCTGAATCAGCAATTGGTGGAAAAAGGCGAGGAGCCGGTTGTGTTTGACAACGACTGCCGCGAGGGTATCTGCGGTATGTGCTCGCTGTATATCAACGGTCATCCCCATGGCCCCGTTCAAGGAATCACAACCTGCCAACTTCACATGCGCAAGTTCAACGACGGCGATACCATCACGATAGAGCCGTGGCGTTCGGCTGCGTTCCCGGTAATACGCGACCTGACAGTTAACCGAAACGCCTTTGACCAGATACAGCAGGCGGGCGGTTATGTATCGTTCAACTGTGGTGGCGCCCCCGATGCCAATGCAGCACCAATCTCCAAGGAGGTTGCCGACGTGGCGATGGATTCGGCTACATGTATAGGGTGTGGCGCATGTGTTGCAGCATGTAAGAACGGCTCGGCAATGCTGTTTGTATCGGCCAAGGTGAGCCAGTTTGCGCTGCTGCCACAGGGGCAGGTTGAGCGTGCGCGTCGCGCAAGGGCAATGGTAGCAAAGATGGATGAACTTGGTTTTGGTAACTGTACCAATACCGGGGCGTGTGCCGCCGAGTGTCCCAAGAATATACCTTTGAGCAATATAGCTCGCCTGAACCGCGAGTTTATCAATGCCAAGATAAAGGATTAAAAGAGCTAATAGATATTGAATTAAGGGCAGGATGCAACTCATGGAGGGGTGTCCTGCCCTTTGTGCAACGGGGGAGTGTTGTAGTGTGCGGCGTGTTAAAATTTTGTTAAAAAGTTGCTTTCGGGGTTATTTTGTTGTATATTTGCAGTTGCAAAACATAGGTTTTGGTATCATTTTTGTGGTAAACACACCTGAATCTGATGATTTTAAATGTTAAACAAATTAAACTCTATAGATATGAAGAAACTATACGCATTATTCATGGCTATTATGGTAGGCATAGCGTCAAGCTATGCCGATGTAACGTATACAATCAAGGGCTATAACGGAGGTTCGTTGAATGAGAATTATAAGTTTTTGACATACGATTCCAATGGCGATGAAGTTACGCAATCCATTGTTGCACTGAAAGTTAACATGGGGGGGGGGTAGAAACTAACGGTACTATTGCGACAGACGCTAATTTTTCGGATGGCACTTTGGGAACCAGCTTGTGTAGTGCCTCCATAAAGATGAGATTAGCCGCCAATCCCAACAAAGATAATCCGATTGGAACAGCGTATACTGACAAAGCAACGGGTAATACATCTTTTACGTTAACGGTAAGTGAAAAGATAAAGACGCTTGAAATATATTATGAGTCTGCCAGTGGTGACCGTTCGGTGACCTTGTATAATCAAGATACCGGAAAAGTTACCGATTATCCTGGAACGCAAGGGTCTGATAAAATTTTGACAAGCGGCGATAATCGTGGTTTTTATGCGATAGTAACAGGCGTTGAGCCTGTGAACTATAAACTTTATACACGCGGTCACAGTGGTAGTTTTTGTGGGCTGAAGTACACGCTAAGAGATGGGCTTGAGAGTGTCAGCAAGACAACGACCTGGGATTTTGAGGATGTAAACTGCAGTGATGGTAAAGATAAAACTGTGGGTAGAGACTCGGAGTTGGTTTATGCTGATATCGAGGGATTGACATTTGCCCCCGGTTTTGATGCAGAAACATTAAGCTTCATAGGTGATACGGATAGTAACGGTGACGAGAAATACGCGTATAGACCCGGTGGATATTCACAAGGAGGGACATTGCATTTCAATACTAAAACGGTAGGCAAAGTCAGGGTAAGTTTTACCGATACAGGTAGTAGTTATAGTAGCGGCAATACGCCTCGTTATTTGGTAATAAACAGTGAGACAAAAGAGGATTATACTTATAGAGGGGATGCAAACGGCGCGAATAGGAAGATGGATGTCGTTTCGAAATGGTATGACGTCAGTGTCGGTGATGTGACAATTTCGGGAACAAAGGATATCCGTGTGACAAAAATAGAATTTGCGACGACGGATGGAGATATGGAGGACTCGTTCACGACGCGTGAAATTTCGGGTCAAGGAACCACCTCAAAATGGATTTATGGCGGATATCTGAACGGAGTCCATGGCCTTGTTGGCGGTGTAGAGGATAACGGCATACTTTATTTTTCAAACAGTTATAAAGGGTCAGCGGATAACGGAAATGGCAATATTAAGTTCTCGATAGATAGCAATGGGACCACGTACTTGAGTTGCCAAAAATGCAGTAGCATATATATTCCTGTTCCTGACGGATGTACTGGAGGAACATTGTCGATGTCGGTTTCAAGCAGCACGGCAGGGAGGTATTTTTACTTGTGCAGTGGAACTGATGAGGTTGAGTATATCGAAGATGAGCTTATAGAAGCGCCAGAGTCGAGTAAGCGGCTGTATTCAAAATCGAGTGACGGTCCGCAATCGATTGACTTTACTTCGAGTGATTTTGTTGAGAATGAGTTTGACGGAGTCAGAGGGAACTATCTGCGATTGGTTGACAATGGCGATGAAATGAAGGTATCATCGTTTACAATAACAGCAACCGGCGGCGGATATAAGTATGAAGAGCCGGCAGGAGATGAGCATGGCACATTGGGCAAGCATGAGCATGCGATATTCAACTACAATGACGGAACACTTGTTCAAGGGACCGACGGGTTCTCCAACTCAACGTTGTGGATGGGACAGGTAGATACTGACTGTTTTGTATTGACAGGCGAAGCTCCCACGATGGATGACTCTAAAACCTATCCGATACAATCATATCGCGGCGGTGACTTGGTGAGGTACAAAGGGGTTTATTATGGCGCGTTACAGCTCAGGTCGAATGATGAAGGGAATGCCATTTATACGTTGAAAGCCCCGAGTGATAGTTATATCACAACTTCGGTCAGGATTTCGGGCTATGAGAATACAGATTGGGATGACAATTGGAAGGCGAAAAGTTATGTATCCAACTTTGGAGCCGGAGTGTTTAGCAATGATTCCGATAAAGGTACTTTGTTTGAAACTTCGCGAAGTGATATAAATTCCTATACAACAACGCTGGACTTTACAGTGCCGGCAGTGGAGGAGGTGTCGTTTAAACTTGCCGGAGAGCAATTCTTTGGCGTAATAGATGCCATATACGTGAAGAAAAACGCTGTGCCATCGGCAAATAAATCCGAGTCCACAACAAGCAGCAAGGTGGAATATTCGCAGAAGAACAGTGTGGATAGGGTGCCGCTTTCGGGTGAATATGGAATGATATTAGGAGGAACAATATATTTTACTCCGGCAAACGACAATCAGGAGCTGTGGTGGTATTTCCAACCGCTTAATGACAATACGACTATAGGCGGCGAAAGAAAGACAGATAATGAGGATGATAGCGGCAATGTAACGAAAGAGTTCAAAGTAAGAAACTATGATTTTACGAAGAATACGGGCGAGTATGTCATAGATACGAAAGGGGCCGTGACGCAGCCGGAGATAGCTCCCGTAGCCGACGGGCCTGAGACGCTTAAAATTACGGTTAACGGCGAGGGATATTTCTACTACTATATAAATGACACGTCGACCGGTTTTAACAGCGTATTGACCCAGTCGGGATTCGGTCCGACTACCGGTATCAAAGAGATAGGAATTGATAAGGTAGAGCCCGGCGAGGCAGTTGACGGCTACATATACAATATTTATGGTCAGCGCGTTGACGAGACTTATCGAGGCCTTGTGATTAAAAACGGTAAGAAATACGTTCAACGATAGGATATTCTCTATTTTTTATAGAGTTTTTAGGTGGAAGCCATTGGTCTGTGATAGATCGATGGCTTTTTGTGTGTGTCATGGGTGGCGGTGATGGCGCAGGCTTGGAAGCCTGCTTTCCGGGCTGACGCGGCGTGATGGG
>JAFLTJ010000052.1 GCA_022510465.1 Muribaculaceae bacterium | reverse complement strand
GCTGGATAGAGCATCTGCCTTCTAAGCAGACGGTCATGCGTTCGAGTCGCATCCGAATCACACAAAAACAGCCGAAAGTTTATCGCTTTCGGCTGTCTTTGTGCAATATGGCAGGCATTTTAAGTTGTAGTTTCCTAAAATGCCTTGCGTTTCCTGTTAATTAGTGGTATAAATGTCGCCATTGTACATAAAATAAATACGGTCAATATCGGCCGGAACTGCATTCTTGATGACCTCATCCAAAAGTTCTTTTGATAATTTAGACGCTAACGGGTCATATTCATAATCATCAGAGCTTACAGTCTTGTTGTACGTGAACTCATATTCGCCATTTACCCTCCCGAGACTTGGTTTTTTCGTGTTGTCATAATTGACAAAGGGGCAATAAAGCACGTATGGAGAAACCACAACACCGTTTACCAGCCGGCCCACGTGAAAAGTAGCCTCACCATTCATCTCGTCGAACTCAAGGTCTATCATATATGTGCCGTCATCCCCACGGTCTATCCATGCATATCTTGAATTAGGATTGTTTGAGACGCTCATGGGCTGATAATCAACCGCTTTTGCGAATTTGCCGCTTATCCATCCATTTTCCTTATATGAAGGCCCGCAGTTGAGCACTTCAAACCATCCATCTTTTTCAGAAACGATGGGCATGGGCGAATCAAATGTGATAGCCACCATGTATCTGGTAGGTTTTGCAACCCATTTTGCCGAATATATCACTGGAAGGTCATAGGCTTCAATGTTCATTTCGTCATACATCAGACGAGGAGCAGTAGTCGACGGAGATTTGCGCACGTTGAGTCCGTTGGTTGTTGATATTGCAATTTTTGACCAATTCGGAGTCTTCACATTGAATACCGGAGGTGCTGCAAAAGTTGCACATGCAGTACCAATCAAACAAGCTAAAATAAATTTTCTCATAACTCTAAGACTTTAAATTTGTAAATTGCAATAATGTTATCTAACGATATATTTGCGCGAGCCAACTATGTATATGCCGGGGGCAAGACCCTCAAGCGCCTCATTTGGCGCAACCTGCTCGCGAACTCTGATTCCCGACAGATTATATACATCAACCGGTTGATTTTCATTGTCAACCGTCACATTTTCAACGCCGCTTGCATTATCAATGGCAACGGGTGTGGTATATAATACCAGGTTGGGATACAACTCATTTGTCATTGCGCAGATTACCCTTCGCTTCTGCGTGTAGTGGAATGCGGTTACTCCATCGGTTACTGTGTATTCAGGGTCGTTTGACACATCTGGCCCCTCAAGTTCCTCACCGACGAACATTTCATAGTAGTTGTCATAGTAAACATCACCCTGTTTATCTCCGAGGAACCAACGATAGACGGTGGCAGTCCCCTCGATATTCGCCTCTGCCGAGAGGTCAACATTTCCGTCAACACATTCTACTTCAAACGGCTTTTGATTGGCATAATAGAACGCGTATGTAATGCCTGGATATTCCTCTACGCGTGGCAGTGTGCTGAATCTGAAATAATTTCCGCTTATGTTGAGGGCGCCAATCCGATTTTTAATCGGGGTGAGGTCTATCTGAGTCAGATTATTGTCGGCAAGCAGCAACTCTCTGATATTAGTCCCTGTAAGGTCAATCTCCTCAATCTGATTTCCCGTTGCATCAAGCTGATAAAGGGCCTCATTACCGTTGCCGAAAGTTATCTCCTTGATTTTGTTATCAGAAATTTGAAGGAACATAACATTGGGATAGAGCGATACGTCAAACTTGGTGTAGCCACATCTTGCAAGATTCAGATTGCTCAGATTTGAATATCCCTTAAACTGCTCATTCACAAAACTATTTCCATCAAGAACCAATTCATACAATCGCTCGCTTTGGGGCAGCTTTATGCTTCCGTCTTTCAGGCCGGCGTTGTGAATGTTAATTGCCTCAGCCTTAGTCATCGGTGTAGCGTCAAAACTACTCAGTTTTGTGTTGTTAAGATACAGATTGGTAACCTCTGACGGCTCTCCGTATGTGTAAACCTTTGCAGTTTTGCCGGCAAACGACCTTCCGGTGCGGTATATATCCGTATTGTCGGCGTCATAGAGATATTCGTCATATTGAGCTCCGTCTCCGCTCCAATCAACGTAAACGGCGTTAGCGCCCTCATTGGCAAAACCAAATCCTATAAATGCATCGCCGCTCTGGGTTGTTGTGAACGATGCTACAAGATTGTCAGGCTTGCTCAGCACCTTGATTTGTGTTGTCGTCAGCGGGTTGGCGTTGAAAGCCGGAAATGCCGGATTGGTCATCTCGCAATAAAGCGTTTTCCCAATCAAATCCTCGTTAAATCGCGTGACACCGTTATCAAGCGTATAAAGGGTTGTCGGTACAACCGATTTATTGTCGGCATAGCGCCACACGTATGTAGTACCCTTGTCACCTACATTCTGCGATGATAGATTGATTGCAGCTCCGGCCGAAAGTATTTTTACCTCCTGCTGTGGCGAATATTCGTAGGAAACATCTTGGGACGACAACATCGGGAGGGTAGCAAACGAAAGACGGTTCTTGGCAAGATTCATCGACTTAATCCTATCCAAATTGACTGTAATCGAGGTCAATTCATTGTTTGATGCATTCAGCTCTTCAAGGCGTTCAACCTTCGACAGGTCCAATTCGCCCGCGAGTTTATTCCCGCTGATGTCAAAACTCCTCAACGCAGTGTAGTATTTTGCATCAAATTGGGCAAACTGATTATTGGCAAGATTGAGATTCTTGATAAGGTCATAATTGACAGCCTCAAGCTTGGTTAGCTTGTTGTTAGAAAGATTTATATCCGTGGCATAATATTTCTCAAAGTCGCCGCGAACAGCTGTAAGGTCAACGCTTGTCAAGTTGTTGTTCGACAAGTCAATCGATTGCAGGTCACGATTGAAACTTAAATCAATATCATTCAACCCTGCGCCTGTAACACTCAGTGTTTTAATGAATTCCGATGGAGTAAGGTCTATTGACGCTAATGAAACGTCGGCAATATTCAGCGCCGTCACTACATAACCGTCGGTCACCTTTACCTCTATCGCCGCCGGAGTTGCCGGTACCGTAAACGCCACTGCATTTGTCGACGATGTTGTCGCGTTTATTTCGGCAAGTTTCGCCTCGCCCGAGCTTATCGTTATAACCGGAGCGGGAACATCTGCTGCAATCCCTTTCAGGCCCATGTTGAACGTGACTGCCTGCGACGCCATGGCCTGTGTGGGAGTGATGGTGAATACCGTTGACGGTTGGTCATATTCGGCCGCTGTCTTTACTGCGAAATTGCGTGAACGCAAAGTCCAGTCGGGGAAAGCCGTGCAAAAGAACTCTATATATACCGAGTCGGCCACTGCCTCTTTGAATGTAGTAACCCCCTCGCTGTACGTATACAACGCCGGGTCAACCTCATACACCTCGCCTGCGCGTGGCTCGGCAAAAACCTTTGCGTAAGTCTCGGGCTTAATCTGATTACCTTGTGCATCATTGTACGGCGCGCGGATAACCTCTTTCGAGAAATCTATTGCCTCGTTAACCTTGTATTTGAAATTGCAACTCAGCGGCGACCGGTAATACATGTAGTCCCATCCGGCCTGTGGCAATGGCAGAGTGGCAAACGTAAACAGATTGTTTGACAGATTTACATTTGCCAGACGTGTATTCTTGCTCAAATCAATCTCAGCCAGCTGATTGTGCTGCAGGTAAAGCAACAACAGATTCGGGTTGTTCGTCAAGTCGATTGTTGTCAGCTTGTTCCCCGACAGGTCAAGATATTGCAGTTTGGTATTCTTTGAAACATCTATTGAACTTACCTTATATTTATCCTCGTAATTATATGAGCCAACGTGACTCAGATAGAACTCGCCAAGATTGACATTCTTCGAAATATCAACATTTGTAATCCTTGTGTTCGACAGGTTGAGAACATCCAGCTTCGTATTCTTTGAAACATCTATCGTCGAGATATTCGTTACTTCAAGCACTAAAGACACCAATTCCGGGCACCCGCTCGGGTCGATACTTGTGATACCATAGTTGTTGCGACCGCTGAAATACTGTAAGTTGGGAAAATTCTTCAACTCTAAATCCGGGTCAACCACATCGTTGATACCCACCTGTAGAAGCTGCAGATAGGGATGATTTGTACCGATTTTCATCTTTGCAGGCTCGGCAAACTGGTTGTCGGTCAGGTCAATAGAGTTCAGTCCGGTAAATGGCGAGAGGTCTATTTCTCGCAATTCGTTGTGCGACACGTCAATGACACTTAGATTTGTCAGCTCCTCGGCCAATTTAACCTCGCCGATATAGCACCCGTGAATATCTATGTAATCCAGCTTTGACGCGTCTCCATATATTGTCACCGTATTGTCGGTTTCGGTAACTCCAACCGTAACTGCCGTTGCCAGAACTGAATTTTCACCGCTGCTGTTGCTCCCCAACGTATACGGGTTTACATACACATATTCCTGCGTTTTAGGCCCTTCAACGTAAAACTCACAATCACTCTCGGTCGACCCCAAATAGATTGTAAACGAATTTTCAGGCCCCTGATATCCAAAAATGTTTGTTTTAAGCGTTATGACCGCCGGCATGTCGGCGGCATCGGCCGCGTATGCCGGTACAACGCTCCCCAATGCCACTAACAACGTGGCTCCGATTAGATTTTTTTTAATCATAGTATTATCGTGTTTTTTTTCTTGATTATTCCAGTACTATTTTTCTCGCGTGCTCGTTCACCTTAACCACATATACACCCTTCTCCCTGTCGGTCAGATTTATCGACCCTTCACAGCCCGGGATAATGTCGCTGTAAATCAACGCTCCGCTTAAATTGTAAACCTTTACATCCAGGCATCCCGCATCCCCTACAAAGACATCATACGTGCGTTCTGCTTTCCGTGTCAGGATAAGCCGGTTGTTGTTGCCGTCAACGCTAACGCCATTAATGCCCGCGCGTTTGATAACCTCTTTCAATCCGGCCAATGCGTCAAATTTGCCGGCACCCCATTGTACAGCGTTCCCGCTTTCAACAAACTTGTCGCGCTTTGCAGTCTTCGCTATGACATCCCTAACCTCGTCTATTGTCAACGTCGGGTCGGCTTCAAGCCACAATGCAATAGCTCCGGCTACAAATGGTGTCGACATCGAAGTCCCGGTTTCCTGCTTCCAGTAATATGTATTTCCATTCGCCTCTGCCTTTGCCTGGAAATTCATCGGAATATACTGCTCATGCCCCTTAAAAGAGTTTTCGACAAACGGGCTTGAAACAGCCGAAATTACCGCGCTGCCCGGAGCACAAACGTGAGGCAGCTTTCGCCCGTCGGCCAGCGTTCCATACGACGAATAATGCCCAATCTCTCCCTCTTCAAAACCCGTTCCGGCTTCAAAGCCATACCGTTCACCATTCAGGCTGGTCCAGTTGGTCCTCTCTGTATAGGCACCTACTACAAGCCCGTTATAGCCAACAGCCATATCCGAGATTGTTCCGTCGCGCTGGCCATCCATATATTCAGCCATGCCATAATTGGACATCCATGTATTGACGCCGTCACAGTAGCATTCAATCCGCTGCCCGTCTTTCCCTATTACCTCAAATCCTACTATCACACCCTCACTGCCATCCTCGTTGATTCCGGTCTCGGGATTAGTGTACAGATAATAGTCAAAAACGCCATACCACCGGCCCAAATCTTCATCATACATCGAGCCGCCACCTATATAGCCGTCAAAATAACGTGAAATAGTCGCGTTGACCGACCCTCCGACATAGCCCGCATAATACTCGTCTGACAGATAGTAATCTCCGGTCTCGCTCGATATACTGTACGTTGCCCGGCGGCGGTAATTGCCGGCCTCACCGGTCATGACAAATGCCTTTATCTCAAATGGAGTTGCATCGTTCGAATAAATCATCACAGCCCCGTTACGGTAATACGTATTGTTGGTGCCGGCTGCTCCGGCCGTTTTGTCATATCTGTACCCGTAAGGATAAATCATCGTCGAAATCTTATTATCTTCTGCCGTCATATTTTTTGACAGAGCGATTTTCAAATCCCCCTCATTGCCGGCCGATAGCACTACTATCGTCTCCTTGCCACACTCGTCAAGAAACTGATTCATCAACCCCTTTGGGTCGTGAGGCCCGGCCGTGCTTCCAAGCGACAGGCTGACAACCGACGGTATATTGAATTTATCTTTGGCATACATCGCATAGTCCAAAATCCCATTCAATCCGAATGCAATAAATACATCCTGCAACACGCCGCATGACGCTGCTATCTGAACGTCGGGCGCAACGCCGTAATACTGATTGGGAACCCGTTCCATTGTCGGTGTTTTATCGCTTAGACCGATTGCCCGTTGAATCTCACCCTTATAACCACCACCCAGGATATTCATCGTATGAGTGCCGTGATATGCGTCGGCATCGTCGGTCGTAAACTTGTCGACAGTTGGATACCAAAAGAGATTCCCGTTATTGTCAGTATCATAAATCTCATCCCCGTATAGTGCATAATTGGGAATTCCGGTCTTGTCTACTGTTCCGTCAAAATGCGACAGATATGTAACTCGGCTTTTCCCCTTCTCGTCAAGAAACGCTATGTGATTCGGGTCAATACCCTGGTCCACTATCGCTGCAAGTACACCCTTCCCGGTATAAGGGATATTCAACCCCTCCTGGCCCTGATGAATTGCATCAACCCCGGTTGCCTCCCTGCTTTTATCCATGAAAGGAATTACAGGCTGCTGGAGACTTAGTTTTCTTACGCATGGGCGTCTTGACAGAACCTCGGCGCTGTCAACGGCGAAACTAACGATTGCAATACGGCCGCGAACGGTAACCACATTGAATCCCGCTGCCTCCAGGTCCTCGCGATTATAGCCATCCTCCATCTTGACAAAACCCATCGTCATTTCACCACCTTTCGTTATGGCCGGTCTGGATTTTGACACTGCCGGGAACTTTGTATCCATCCCGGTAAATCCTTTTGATACAATCTCCTGATTTATTCCCATCGCTCGCCGCTGCAGCTGTACACGGCTTTGAAGGTCCAATCCTTTTGACACTGCAACAAACGCCGTGCCGATAACAAGTGCTGATATTATTATTCTATTCATCCTTTCAAGTATTACTCAGTTGTTTTATTAACACGCAAAAATAATCAAAAAACAGCCATCTGCCAATCCCGTTAACAATATTTTAACACACCTCCGCAAAGATATATTCGCCCATGGGTAAAATTAAGCGACCGGCGTGTTAAATAGTGTTATATGTAATCTGCTTTTTGCCTTGGGTCAACCGTATCAAAATTTTCTATTGCCCATTTCGCTATATTTTGTACCTTTGCAAAAATTACTCGAAAATTACTCGAATCTAAATTATTAACTTAAACCTATCATGAAGACTAAATCTATTAGAGCAACGGTGATGGCCATGTCGGTATTGCTATGTGCAACAGCCGCCGTGAGTGCTATTTCCGGTGACGGAGCCTCTGCCCCGTCAAAAGCAATTGCCCCGGTAGAGCAGGAAGTTACTCTTACATGGGACTATTCAAATTCAACCGTAATGGCCGAGACAATGGCCCTTTCGGGTAAAACAGAGTCTGGCGAAGTTAAAGCCGGAAACAACGAGAACTATTCAATGACAGTTCTTGCCAATGGCGCTGCGTTTCGCGACAATGGCGGTAACATCCAGGTTCGCAGCGGTGCCGAATTCCGCGTTCCCGTTCAGAGCACCGACGACGTCGTGACTGTCAAGGGTTATCCCGGTTATTCGTATTATACAATCGGCGGCGGTGCTGAAAATCAGAACACAAAAGACAACCCCGAAACGACCTACAAAGCTAAGTTTGCCGATGTTCAGCAGGGTTATGTTTCGATTGTGTCAACCAACGATAACAACTACTATTACTCAATCTCTGTTACTCTGGTGCCCGAACGCGGTCCGGTTACTCTTGAAAACGAGGCTGTTACCGCAACTTTTGTCCTTGACGAGGGCAATGACACTCAGAAAGCCACATTCGGTGATGCTGGCGACTACTTCTTGACCAGCAAAATAGCTTACGGTTCAAACATCACCTGCGACGGTAACGACAACAAGAGCTTGAAAGAAACATGGTTTGGCGTAGGCGGAAAGGATAGCAAGGCCGACGACTCAAACTTTATTTCATTCACCATTCAGCCTAAGCGTGGTTTAGTATTCACCCCAACAAAAGTTTCGTTCAAAGCAACACGCTTCGGAACAGACGGCGGTAAGCTCGATATCGCGTGGGTAAATCCCGACGGCACTAAAGTTTCGCTCGAAACAGGAAAAACGCCAAACCGCGACAATGCAGCCACGGCCTACACTGAATACAGCTACACCATAACAGGCGCAGCGGCAACCGATGGTGCTTGCGGTCTTTATGTGAACCTTTACAGCCTCGACAAAGGAAAACGAGTTGGCTTCAAAGACGTGGTAATCGAGGGTACACTTAGCGGTACCGAAATAGCAATACCCGTTTTGGCTTCATTCGAGGCCAACGACAAGACATATCAGGCTGATGACATTTTTGAGGCCGACGGAAACGACTTTAGAGCTACACTCTATCTCGCTTCTTACGAAACAATGATTTCGGCTGAAAATCCTATCAGCAAGGTCGTTGCTGCCAAGGGTGAGCTTGGAACAATCACTTATAAAGTTGATGGCGAAACTTGTGATGTCACTATCCCGATGACGCTCGGCGATGTCGCAACAAACTATATCGTGAAATTTGTTCGCAAGCCATTGTTGACGGTTACCTACTATGACACCGACGGTACCGAAATGGGTACTCAGAGCGTTGAGCAGGATGAAAAGATTGTCGAATTTGCCGTTGACTACACGACCGCCAAGGTTGAAGAGGGTTACAAGGTGCGTGGTTGGTTTGCCCAGCCTACCTATGGCCGCAAGGTATTTGTTGACGATGTAATCGTTGAAAACACTTCCCTCTATGCTGTTGCAACCGAAATTGAAACAGTCAGCACTACTCGCAAGTATGAATTTGACCTCACAAATCAATACTTCTATCCCGAAGACCACGAAGCATTCTCTACCGAGGCCGGATATTTCCATGACACAACCCACGGATGGGCATTCCGCGACGGCGACCAGATTAGCCTCCTCGTTGGTCCGAAAGCCTCTATATCTGTAGCTCTTTGCCGCTATGGTTACGGTACAAACATCGTCATCAAGGATGATGCCGATAAAGAACTTGGCAAAATTCCTGCAATTTCGGCCGACGAAACCGACGGCGAAGTGGTTGCATTTAACTACGAAGGTGAGGGTGGTACTGTCACTCTTAACTTTGAGGCTACCGGCGAGCTTTACATCCACAGTGTAAAGATTCTCAACAATTCAGAAGTGAACTATGAGCGTGATGGACAGTGGTTCTTCGTTAAGCCCGGCGACGCTCAGTCGTTGCTCGACGTAATTGAGGCTGTAAGCGCTATCAATGCCGACCGTGAAGCCGAACGCGCATTCATCTTCATCCCCAATGGTACATACGACCTTAAGGAGACTGTATTGACCAACATTTCCGGCCACAATATCTCGCTTATTGGTCAGAGCATGGAGGGTACAATCATCAAGAACGCTCCCCACTATTCAACAGAATCTATCGATAAGACAGCTACACTGATGAATACCGGTACAAACATCTATCTCCAGGATTTGACACTCCAAAACGATCTTGACTATTATGCCACTATCGCCGGTCAGCAGGTTGGCGGTCGTGCCGTAGCATGGTGGGATAAAGGTACCAATACAATTTGTAAGAATGTGACTCTTCTCTCACACCAGGATACATACTACACCAACAATGTGAAAGGTCAGTATTACTGGACCGACTCTGACGTGCACGGTACAGTCGACTTCTTCTGCGGCGAAGGTCGTTTGTTCTACGAAAACTCAAAGATTACAGTCGAAATGCGTAATCTCAACGGTAAGGGTGAATGTACACTGACGGCACCCGCTACAATTGCCGGTGAACCCTACGGTTATGTATTCTCCAACTGTACCGTTGTCAACTATGCCGAGAAATACAACTACGGTCGCGCTTGGCAGAACGAGCCTCGCTGTGCCTTTATCAACACAACTCTTGAAGACCCCAATGTTCTCATTTCTACTCGTTGGAATCTCAATGGTATCGACTACTCTGCTGCCAAGTGTTTTGTTGAATACAACACGATGGATGCATCCGGCAAAACTATTTCACCTGACGAACTTACATTAACATTCGTTGCCAAGGGTAATGCAAGCAACACTTACAACACAATCCTTTCGGCCGAAGAAGCTGCAGAATACACTATCGAGAAAGTTTTCCCCGATTGGAATCCGCGCGAGCTTGCTGAGCAGGTGGATGCACCCGAGGCAAAGATTGACAATGGCGTAATCACTTGGGAAGCCGACGAAGACGCTCTTGGTTATGCAATCTACAAAGATGGCGAATTGCTCGCAATCGTTTGTGAAGGCACAACCTACACCGACGAAAACTATGAATCGTCGTCAGCCTACACCATTCGCGCTATCAACTCGATGGGTGGCCATGGCGTAGCCGCTGCAATCTATGACCCCGCCGGAGTTCAGCAGGTTGCTCCCGATGCAGTTGTAGTAAAGACCGTTCGCTACAATCTTCAGGGTATAGCTGTTGACGAGACCTATCAGGGTGTTGTAATTCGTGTTGACACTCTCAACGACGGTAGCACAGTTCTGACAAAAGTCCTCAACCGCTAATCATCGAAAATAGATTTTACATGATAACCGGGCGCGCCAAATCGACGCGCCCGGTTTTTGTCATATAAGCCAATTAAATATGCCCCGAAAGTCGCTTGAACTCTCGGGGCATAGTCAGTTATTATCTCTGATGTAGTCTTTCTATACTTAGAGGAGCGTGTCAACGCTGTGGCAGAGCAGGTCAAAGGCCTCGGCAACGCCGGGATAGTAAACCTTGCCGTCAACAACATTGATACCTTTGGCAAGCGCCGCGTTCTCCTTGCATGCATTCTTCCAACCCTTGTCGGCAAGCTGGATGGCGTATGGGAGAGTAGCGTTAGTCAGAGCGAGCGTTGAAGTGTAGGGAACAGCCCCCGGTATGTTTGCTACCGCATAGTGAACAACGCCGTCAACGGTGTAAACCGGCTCTGCGTGGGTTGTCGGATGAGAAGTCTCGAAGCAACCGCCCTGGTCGATTGCAACGTCAACCATTACGCTACCCGGCTTCATCAGCTTAACCATGTCGGCTGTCACAAGCTTGGGCGCTTTTGCTCCGGGAATTAATACAGAACCTACAACGAGGTCGGTAGTAGGTAGTTCCTGCTCAATATTGTGGGTTGACGAATAGAGTGTCTTGACATTTGCCGGCATTGTTTCGGCGATGTGGCGCAGTGTGGGAAGCGAAATGTCGGTAATAGTTACGTCAGCTCCGAGGCCGGCTGCCATGAGTGCTGCGTTGCGGCCAACGACACCGCCGCCTAATACGAGAACTTTGGCTGGCTTAACTCCCGGAACACCACCCATCAGAATACCGCGGCCACCTTGCGGCTTTTCAAGGAAACGGGCACCCTCTTGAATTGACATGCGGCCGGCAACCTCGCTCATAGGCACGAGCAATGGCAGCGTGCGGTCGGGGAGCTGAACCGTCTCGTAAGCAATACAGATTGAGCCTGATGCCATCATTGCATCGGTCAATGGCCGGTCACACGCAAAATGGAAATATGTGAAAAGAACCTGGCCGGGGCGACATAGCTTGTACTCGGGCTCGATAGGCTCTTTTACTTTCACAATCATTTCGGCGATGGCATACACATCTTCGATACTTGGAAGAATTTTACAACCGACGGCCTCGTATGCTTCGTCGGCAAAACCGCTACCTTCTCCGGCTGTGTGCTGTACGTAAACCGTGTGACCATGCGCAATTAGCTCCTTGGCTCCTGCGGGGGTTACACCAACTCGGTTCTCATTGTTTTTAATCTCTTTTGGTACACCGATAATCATGATGACGCAATTTTTTTATGTTAGTATTAATTTGAGTTATCAGGACTTTCTCCTTCTCCACGGCAAAAGTGGCAATTCATTGTGAATATTACAACAATTTATCGGTGTTATACAACATAGTTTTTGACTCTAAATATTTTTTTGCCTAAAATTTGGCAATATTCAAAAATATTGTCGTAAATTAGCGATATCGTTTTTGCTTAAATCGAAATTTTTAGTTCTCGGTTAAAATGTGTTAATTTTCATCATTGAGCCGAACCTAATTTCAGTTGAAACGTAATTCATTTAGAACGTCTAATTTTAAATACATAAAACTTATGAAACCGTTACACATCGTTTTAGCAGTTATTGGCGGCGCAATTGCCGGCGCTACAGTTGGTCTTCTCATGGCTCCCGATAAAGGCGAGCGCACTCGTGAAAACATCGTGGAGTACCTCAAAAGCAAAGGCGTGAAGCTTAGAAAAAGCAAGATTGAGGAGCTTGCCGATGAAATCGCCGAAGAGCTCGAAAAAGCTTGATAGTTAATTCCACACGTTCACATCTAAAATCCAAAACGATGAATCTTAACGTATTGTATGCATTCTTGGGTGGTGCTATAGTTGGTGCCGGTGCAGCGATATTGTTTGCTCCCGAGAAAGGTGAGGATTTGCGTTTGCGAATCAAAGAATTGTTGCGTCGCAAGGGGCTGATTTGTAGTGATGACGAAATTGATGCCCTTGTCGAGCAATTGACAACCGAAATTGACGATTGACACTCCCTTAATACCGTATGAAACCACTCCTGGCATCGCGCGCAGTCTGTGAGTGATGTCGGGCGGTGGTTTGAATTTTTTAACCGCTATTGTTTTATGAGTACAAACAAAGAGTCAAAATGGGCTACTTTGTTCAGCGAAGTGAAAACTTACATTGAGCTGAACGTCGAGAATGTTAAACTGACGGCTGCTGAAAAAACAGTCAGACTGTTGTCGGCTCTCGCCGTAGTCGGTATGATTGCTTTTTTTGGCCTGCTGGCTTTTGTTTTCCTTTCGCTTGCCATTGGCGGTTTCATCGCTGAAGCGCTTGGTGCCGGTTGGGCTTTCACTATTGTCTGCGGTTTTTATTTGCTTCTGATGTTGTGTGTCGTGCTTTTCCGTCGTCAGCTGATTGTTAATCCTGTTGCGAGATTTATTACCAAATTGTTTTTGTCATAAATTTGTTGTCAGAATGAATAAACTTGATTCAAAAAATCCGTCTCGTGATGATGAAAACTGGAAAGGCTACACGTTTGAGGAACTGATGTATCAACGCGCATATACAACTGCACGTATTGAAATCCAAAAACAACGTATAGCAACCAACTTTCATCGGCTTTCCGGCGGTCAAAATCATGCAGGTTCATCTCTGATGAGTCGCTTTTTCTCCGGAATATCCTATCTAGACATTGGTATATACACATTCAAGTTGGGTAGAGGTATATTTAGATTCTTTCGCCGTTTTAAACGGTGAGAAGCCGTGATATTATGAACGATTATAAAGAGGTTATCATCAAGGTTGAGCCGTGCAGCGAAACTGCTACCGATGTATTGGCGGCAATGCTCGCCGATGTAGGCTTTGAATCCTTTGTTCCAGACAATCAGGGTCTTACAGCTTATATTAAAGCAGCCGATTGGGATGATGTTGTCTTTGAAAATCTGATTAACGCTTTTCCGTTGCCCGGCGTCGCCTTAGCGGTCGATTGTATCACGCTGGTTGAGGGACGCGACTGGAACAGCGAGTGGGAGAAGAATTACTTCAAGCCAATTGTTGTTGGCGACAAATGCGTGATACACAGCTCATTTCACACTGATTATCCGCAGTGCCTGTATGACATCGTCATTGACCCCAAAATGGCGTTTGGTACCGGGCATCACGCAACTACATCCTTGATTATAGAGCAGTTACTGTCGGTCGATTTGCAAGGGAAAAGCGTGCTTGATATGGGTACCGGCACTGGAATACTGGCTATACTCGCTGCAATGCGCGGTGCGGCTCCCGTTAAGGGAATCGAAATCGACGAGGCTGCCTATGTAAATGCAGTTGACAATATTGAGCTTAACGCTACTCCACAAGTGAAGCTCTTTCACGGCGATGCCTCTCTGTTACCCGAAGTTACGGCCGGCTCTCCTGTTGACATTTTTATAGCGAATATCAACCGAAATGTAATAACGGCCGATATTGCATCCTATGCGGCAACCATGCCCCCGGGCGCGACAATGCTTCTCAGCGGCTTTTATGTTGACGATATTCCGGTAGTGGAAGCCGCTGCCGGTCTTGTTGGTCTATCAGTTGTTTCCTACACTGAGAAAGACCGTTGGACATGCCTAAAATTAAGCAAAAACTAACATTAACACATTTTAACTATGGGGGGGGGTAAATCTGCCCCTTTGTCGTATCTTTGCCCGGTGAGAGCAACTTTTTAATTGGCTTTTGGGCAAAGAGCAACATGAAAACCTTAAACAACATGAAGAACAGATTTTTAATGAGTGGTATATTGGGCGTTATCGGCAGTATGCTTGGCATTCACGCGGCTTCTTTTACCGATGGAAACTTTGAGTGTGACATCACTTATGCGACGGGTAGCGCGTGTGCAACAATAGTTGGGGCAACCGGTGTATCGGGAACGTTGACAATACCCGATACGGTTGAAAATGACGGAACAACCTACGATGTGTATTCCATTGCCGAGAAGGCCTTTCAAGGTGAAACGGCCATTACCGAGGTGAGATGTGGAAATAAATTGCAAGTGGTGGGTGACTATGCTTTTGCCGGCTGTAGTAATTTACAAACTTTTACGGCGGGAACAGCCGTTAGATGGCTCGGGAAATACGCTTTCCAAAATTGTACCTCACTGAAATCAGCGTCTTTTCATCCGGCAGCTGTAAGATTTGATTATGCAGCGTTCGATGGCTGTACTGCAATGGAGAGAGTGGACTATTCGGGTTCTCTAAACCAGTGGGCGGCAATAACTTTTACCAATACCGGAACTTCCAATCCGCTTTCGGCTGCCCATAATCTCTATATTGGAGGAGTGCTGGTCACAAATCTTGACAATATGACCGCAACAAGTATATCGAGTTATGCTTTTTACGGTGCAACTTGTCTTTCGGGTAGACTTAATATTCCTGCGACACTTCAAACGATTGGTTCGCAAGCTTTTAATGGTTGCACCGGAATTACGGGTATCAACTATATGGGAACGCTTGCCGAGTGGATGCAACGGGAGCTTGGAGGGTCTTTGCTCAGCTACTCGGGTGGTGAACTCTACATCCAAGGGCAGTTGTTGACATCATTGACAATTCCCGATAATGTGACAAAAATAGCAAATTACGCATTTCAGAATCTAACATTTCTAACCGGTTCTGTTGTTATACCTCAAAGTGTAAAAACGGTTGGATATTACGCTTTT
>JAFLTJ010000051.1 GCA_022510465.1 Muribaculaceae bacterium | reverse complement strand
TTTCATGATTTTTAAAGTTAAATTTTCATTGCGTTTATATTGATTGGTAATTATCTAATGCGAGAAGTTTAGACGGCAAAAGGGCGGCCCGACTCGCGAGAACCTTTCTGCTCGACTAAATTCCACTAATACAGCACGCTATTCACAATTGAAAAATTAGATTTAAAGCGATTTTATAGCCAAAAATTTGTTTTCTTCAACGAATATTCACTATATTTGTCTGCAAATATACAATTAAATTTTAATTACACCATGAAAAAATTCATTTTATTTTCATTTTTAACACTATTTTGGCTGAGCATCTCAGCCCAGGAGCCCGCAGAGGCGTGGAAAACACTCTACCCCCAAATTAACAATGCTATCAAGGCACCGACATTCCGCGACAAGGACTACAACATCCTCAAGTACGGCAAACGTTCCAACAAAGCCGACCATCTTTACACCGATTTAATAAATAGGACAATCGCACGGTGCAGCAAGGATGGCGGCGGCCGCGTAATCATCCCTGCCGGCACGTGGCTCACCGGACCCATCACTCTCAAAAGCAACGTAAATCTCCACCTTGAGGAGGGCGCCGTGTTGCTGTTCACAACCGACGAAACCAAATATCCGCTCGTCTACACCCGCTGGGAGGGCATGGACTGCTACAACTACCAGCCATGCATCTATGCCATCGACGCCGAAAATGTTGCCCTGACCGGAAAAGGCACCGTTGACGGCAACGGCAGCAACGAGCAATGGTGGTACATGAAAGGCAACGCCGAGCACGGGTACAAAGAGGGTCTGATTTCACAGAAGATCGGCCGCCCGCTGTTGCAGGAATATTGCGAGAACGGCACGCCGGCCGCTGAGCGCCGTTTCGGTATAGGTTACGGCCTGCGCCCGCAGTTGGTTAACTTCGTGCGCTGCAAAAACGTGCTGATTGAGGATGTAACCCTGCTTCGCTCGCCGTTCTGGGTAATCCACCCGCTGTTCTGCGAAAACCTCACCGTTAAAGGCGTTCACGTGCAGAACGACGGCCCCAACGGCGACGGCTGCGACCCCGAGTCATGCAAAAACGTGTTGATTGAAGACTGCTTCTTCGACACCGGCGACGACTGCATCGCCATCAAGAGCGGCCGCAACCGCGATGGCCGCGACTGCGGAATACCCAGCGAGAACATCATCGTTCGCAACTGCCGCATGAAGAACGGACACGGCGGCGTGGTTGTTGGCAGCGAGATTTCGGGCGGATACCGCAACCTGTTTGTTCACGACTGCGTCATGGACAGCCCCGACCTGGACCGCGTTGTTCGCATCAAGACCAACTCGTGCCGCGGCGGTATCATCGAGAATATCTATGTCAAGAACGTAGAGGTTGGCCAGTGTGCCGAGGCCGTGTTGAAAATCAATCTCGTTTACGAGCCCAACGAAAAATGCACCCGCGGCTTCAACCCCACAGTGCGCAACGTATATCTCGAAAACGTAAACTGCAACAAGAGCAAGTTTGGCGTGAAAATCGAGACATTTGAAGAGGAGTGCAACGTGTACAACATCGAGGTTAAAGACTCACGATTCAACAACGTTGCCACCAGCGGTAACTCAATCAAAGGAAAGGTTAAAAACTTGGTATTCGACGGCCTTGTAATCAACGGACCCGCCGTCAAATAACCCCCGCAATATCAACCAATCAAATATGGGCGCTACCGGAATTATCAAACAATTCCGGTAGCGCTGCCTTTAGAGCGATATGTTAAAAATGATAGATTTTGAGGGCTTTTTTGCGATAATTATGAATAAATTATTATTTTTGCAACACGAGTATCATAATTATTGATATTTTGGCAAAAAAGTTATAAATCTAAATACCTCGTCTGAAACAACAATGAAAAAGACTCTATTGACACTTGCAGCCGCGATGATGGCATCGTCGGCAACATTTGCGCAAGATGCACCGGCATTCCCGGGCGCCGAGGGTCACGGTCGTTATGTCACCGGAGGCCGCGGCGGAACAGTTTACCATGTAACATCACTTGAAGACACCAACACCGAGGGAACGTTGCGATATGCCCTGACACGCGCCGGAACACGTACAATCGTGTTCGACGTCAGCGGTACAATCTACCTCAATAGCGACCTTGACGTGAACAACGGCAATGTATCCGTTTTGGGGCAGACCGCTCCCGGCCAGGGTATCACGCTCGCTTTCCGTACGCTCAACAGCAAGGCCAACAACGTCATCTTCCGCTTCATCCGCTTCCGTCGCAGCCAGGTTACCAACGTTAACGACGGCGCCGATGCATTTTTTGGCCGCAACCGTAAAAACATCATTCTTGACCACTGCTCTTTCTCCTGGTCAATCGATGAAGTTTGCTCCGTATACGACAACCAGAACTTTACCCTCCAGTGGTCAACCATCACCGAGGGTCTGAACGAGCCCGGTCACTCCAAGGGCGCCCACAGCTACGGTGGTATTTGGGGCGGTAAAGGAGCCTCATTCCACCACAACCTCATTGCCCACGTTCAGAACCGCGCGCCACGTTTCAACGGTGCCCGCTATAAATGGACCGATTATGACGGATATAACAAGAACATCCCCTATCACACCGTTCAGTCAGAACAGGTTGACTTCCGTAACCACGTGATTTACAACTGGGGTAACGGTGCAGGTTGCTACGGTGGCCCCGGCGGCGGCTATGTCAACATCATCAACAACTACTACAAGGCCGGTCCCGGCACCAAAAACAAAACCAACGTAACACAGGTAACAGTCGGAGCATCAGGCAACTCGACCCCGACTGATTTAACCGGCATATCCTCTCGCTATTTCATTGAGGGCAACTATGTTACAGCAGCCGCCGACCCTGAGTTCTACGACTGGAAAGGCGTTAGCCGCGACGGCGGTCTGTCGAGCATCAACGGAGAGTGGTACATCATCGACGAGAATCACGTTTATGGCGAAGATGTAGCCTATGTAAAAAACAATAACAACAAAGATTGCGTATCTCTGAAACTTGAGGAGCCTATTGACGGCGGTTACGTGACAACCCACACCGCCGAAGTGGCCTACGAAAAGGTGCTCACCTACGCCGGAGCAAGTATCTACCGCGACGCTGTTGACGTGCGCAACGCCAACGAAGCCCGCACCGGAACAGTCACCTACTATGGCGATGAACCTTTCGTTGACGCCAGCGGCAAGGTGTATCCCACATCCAAGACCCCGGGTATACCCGACTGGGTAAACGACCCCCGCTCTGAGACTCAGAATCCCAAAGTACCCAGCTTCCCGACTATCAAGGAGGAAAGCCGCCCGGCCGACTGGGACACTGACGGCGACGGTATCCCCAACTATTGGGAGATTGCCAATGGCCTCGACCCCAACGACCCCGACGACGGTAAAGCCTACTCTATCGACACTCGCGGCTGGTACACCAACCTTGAAGTGTATGCCAACTCGCTTGTTGAGCAAATAATGAAAGACGGAAACGCCGACGCTGAAGATGGTTTTGAAGAATACTATCCCGAATATGTAACACCCGAGCTATCGGGCATTGAAAACATTAAAGCCAACAGCGAAATCGTTAAGATTGAGTTCTTTACACTCGACGGCATTAAGCTTGACGAACCTGTTCCGGGTCTGAATATCCGTCGCATGACATACGCAGACGGTCACATCGAGGCCGACAAGGTTATCAAGCAGTAATCAACTCATAACTCCCTCTCCTACTCTAAATTAGAACATCCCCGGAGGTCACAGACAATAGAAACAGCGACCGCCGGGGATTGTTTTTAATTCAGACTTCATTCTAAACCAATTATATTATGAAAATCAACCTATTAGCAATTCTGACAGCAATTGTTGCAATGGTAATGCCTACTGTTGCAACGGCTCAGGAAACTGAGACCCCGATTGCGTTCCCGGGATGCGAAGGCTATGGCCGCTACACCACGGGAGGCCGTGGTGGAAAAGTGTACCATGTCACAACACTCGAGGACACCAATACCGAAGGGTCGTTTCGCTGGGCGTGTACCCGCAGCGGCACACGTACAATCGTGTTTGACGTCAGCGGTACAATCTATCTCAAAAGCGAGTTAAAGCTGAACAGCGGAAACGTAACCATCGCGGGCCAAACAGCTCCCGGCGACGGTATCTGTATCGCTGACTATCCCTTTGTAATCTCAGCGCCCAACGTAATCATCCGCTTTATGCGCTTCCGCCTCGGCAACCGCAATGTTGCAAACCATGAAGGCGACGGCCTTGGCGGCATGGACTCGCGAAATATCGTAATTGACCACTGCTCGGTCAGCTGGTCAATCGACGAATGTTTAAGTGTTTATGGCTCGCACGACATTACCGTACAGTGGTGTTTCATCTCCCACTCGCTCGTTAACTCCGGTCACTCTAAGGGAGCCCACGGATATGGCGGCAACTGGGGTGGTTCTGGCGCCAGCTATCACCACAACTTCATGACCAACCACGGCTCGCGTACACCGCGCCTTGGCCCGCGTCCCGGCACTCAGACCGACGAGCGTATGGACCTTCGCAACAACGTCATACACAACTACGGCGGCAACGCTATCTATGGCGGCGAGGGAATGAACGTAAACATCGTCAACAACTATTTCCAGCCCGGAAAGGCCAGCCCGACAGGCACTAAAGGCAAACGTATCGCCAAAATCGATGCCCGCACCTTTGACTACTGTCTTGATAAAGCCGGAACAGCCCGAAACATCAACAACGCAACCGGTTTGAGCCTCAAAGAGGGCAATATTTCAACCGGCGTGAACAGTAGCGGCGTTTGCTTTGTCCGTATAAGCGCCACCGGCATTTCTGCACAGTGCCCCGTTGACATCGAAGCAAAGACTTTGGAGTATGAAGGCCAGAAGATTGCCATCGCGAGCAACTCTTGGTGGCCCATGATTCACAAATATGGCACATTCTTCGTTGAAGGTAACGTCAACAGCCTCTACCCCGATGTTGCCGAAAACAACTGGGAGAACGGTATCTACAACCAGATGGCGGCAAAAGAGTGTGACCAGATTTATCCGGGCGAAAACAACAGCGTCAAGGATGGTCTCAAACGTCAATATCCGGTGCCATTTGTTTACACCACTACCCACGATGCAAAAACAGCCTACGAGCGCGTGCTTGAATATGCAGGATGCTCTCTGAGCCGCGACAAATATGACCAAATGCTGGTTCGCGAGGCTCGCGAAGGCATTTGCCTCTTCGGGACAAACGGATTGATTGACAATCAGACCGAGTGTAAATATGACGACGGAACTGACTCATGGCCCGCACTTAAGTCATTCGAAGCCGACGAAGACTCGGATGGCGACGGAATACCCGACTGGTGGGAATCTTCAATGGGTCTAAATCCCAACGATGCCGAGGATGGTAACGCCGTTAACAGCGAAGGATACACCAATCTTGAGGTTTATCTCAACAGCCTTGTTGCCGAAATCATGGAGAATGAGAATGCAGGAGGCATAATGATGAACGATGTTGACGGAGCGCCCTCGGGAATCGACTTCATGCTCCCCGACATTTACCGACCGATGGATAACCGCATTTTCAACCTGATGGGCGTAGAGGTTAAGGGCGACCTTGTTCCCGGTATCTACATCCAAAACGGTAAGAAATTCATCATCCGATAACAGGAATCATCATTCATTTACAACAAAAAGCGCGGCCGATAAGGGTCGCGCTTTTATTGTGTATTGGCTTAAAAGCCTTGCTTTCTGTTTAATATCCCGAAATATCTATCGACTCAATACCGTCAAGGCTATTCAGTTCAAAACCGGTAGAGTTCCATGTTTCAACGATAACGTTACGAGTTCCGCTACCTGAGATTGTCAACGACCCGCCAACGGTGTAGTTTGTCGATGTACTGCCACTCTTGATGTTACCAAACACCTGCGTTCCATCAAAGAACGGATACTGAAACTCGGTTCCGCTGAATCCGAATGTAATTGCGCCATAACTCTCGGTGGGCTTCATTTCGTCAGAGAATACATTCAACGAAATCTCCTCGGTTGCCGACGGGTCAAACACCAATCCGTTGGGAGTCAGTATCAGATGGAAAATATATTGGAAACCCGAGCGCATTTCTACCGACGGCATAGTGGCAACGTAGGTTTTTCCATTGATAGTCGCGGTTAGCGACGCAGCCTGGCTGGTGTTGTCAAACGGGATTACCCACTGGCCCGGTAGCTCATTTGTCCAGCCGGTAGGATTGATGGCTTTATTGACATTAACAGTCACCTGATTTGACGCGCCTGCCTTTATTTTTCCGGTCTCGGTGTTAAGCGTACCTTCGGTAGCAACATTATCGCCCGATACGCTCAGCGAGGTCAGAGTTCCGGCCTCACCCGTGCCCGAATAGCTTATATTAAACGACGCCAATGCAAGCGCATGCTTCATTCTGAACATAGCCCTGTTGGTCTGATAGCTCGCGGGAACAAAATCACCCGAGTACAGCAGGTCAACCTGTTCTTTCGTGTTGACGGGAATAGCCGAGGGGTTAGTATTCGCTTCGCTGTAAGGCGAAATGGCATACATACAGATAGTCTGTCCCTCCTCAAGGCGTATCTCAGGATTAGTGGTCCATCCGCCGTTGCCACGCGTAGCTTTTACTGCCGGCATAAAGTCGGGAGCGTCAACCGAGCCTCCCGTCTTGACATAAACATTCATGGTCGAGCCATCGTTAAGCTCAAGCGTAACGTTGCTCTTGGTATAAACCTCTGTGTCTATCGTAACCAGATTGCCGCCGGTTGTCGGTTGGTCACCTCCTTTATCTTCTTTGCATGACGAAAGAATACCTACAGCGGCAATACTTGCAAGTACAATATATTTTGTGGTGAAAATCTTCATAGTTGAAATTTCTTTTGAGGCTGTTACTTAATCAGAGTTACGATTTTTACTTCATCATTGCGACGAATCTCTATAGTATTGTTTCCCGCAGCAAGGCTGGCCTTGTTGATAGTAAAACGAGGCAACTGCGTCAACGAACCCGACGCCAGCGTAGCGCCCGATGCCGAACGCAAGGTGTAGCTGGCTCCATGCTTGGTTTTAAACTCGAAATCTCCGGTCTGACGGTTGTAGCTCACGGCAGTTGCCTGGGCCATCGGTTTCCATGCTTCAACGGTGATTGTAAACGATTGTATGAACGGGTTTTCACCGGGGGTCGAAACTATAATATCCAGGTCGTATGACGCTTTCTGAGATACGCTGAGTTTCTCGGTGGTTACCAACTGGTTGTTGACAATCTTGAACGGAACAGACTGGAACGTTCCGCCCGAATACATTCCACGAACCTCAAATGTATAGCTGGATTTGGGCTTTTCACCGTTAACCGTAACATTGGCAACAATTGTACCGGCTGCAAGGCCCTCTTCAACATTCATTTCATCAAGTTCTATTGAACGCAATTCACGGTCGGGCGAGCCGATACCGATAACCGCCACATGATTATTGGGGAACGAGATTCCCTGATACTCATCGTGCAAATTATCCAGGTTAAAATAGCCGTCGCCAATGCCACCCCAGCCCCAATTGACATGGAACATACTGACGCCGTCATAGCCATCAAGGTTGAAAGAGTGTCCCGCCGACCCGGTTCCGTTATATACTATTGCACGGCCGGCGCTCAATTCATTCAACAGCAACCTAATCCAGGCCTGCTTGCTGTTTGAACGCTCATATTGGTCACGATAATAGTAGGTAATATCATTGCCATACTGGAAATTGTTCTTGAGCGCATCGCGTATCAGATACAAGTCAGAATAAGGCACACCTGAGCCATCGGCTCCATAGTGCATTTTAACACTAACTCCGGCATGATACATCAGGCGCGCAGCCTCTCTATATTGATTGGAACCACTCATAATGGCGTCCCAGTTGTATGCACTCTCGGCGTCATAATTCAACTGAATGTTTGAGTAACCCGGCGGCGTATAATCAACCTTTCCGGTCGGGCGAGGCGGATATTTCTGCACCGACATCGCCTGGCTCATAGCTACGGCCACGCAACCAACCAGCGCCTTACTGCTACCCGACCCGGGGCAATAATAGTTAAAAGGCGATGATTGATTCCAATGAACGGAAATCAACGACGATATGGAAGAATCGTCGGCACGAGTCGATTTCATCCGGCCTATGCTTTCCCATCCGCGATTGGATACCTTGGCCTCGGTTGCCAGACGCTTAACCTGCATGCCATAATCATCAAGCATTGCCGAGAGATTAACAGGCAACGAATGCCATGTCAACTGTCCTGTTGCCGAATAGCCGATAACAGGCGATGCGTTATCGTCGGCCGACACTATCACCCACCCTTGTGGTTTCAGATTCACAATGTAATAAGCCCCCGAAGCCGTATAAACGTTTGAGGCGGTTGTTGTCACGCCGGCTCGTTCCTTGATAAAGGCCTGTGCTGTCGCGACAGCCCGGTCTTTGGTCACCGGAGCGCCAATGGCACCTATCGAAACCAACGATAGAACGGTGCCTAATAATAGCTGTTTCTTCATGTAGCAGTTTATTTTCTTTCGAAAGTAATGACTATGACTATGGTTGTCTCTGTCCTCTAAAAGCGGTCAGAGCATAGTTCCAATGATTACGCAAAAATAATGATTTTTTCGGTAAATCAAAAAACGGCACACCAAAATGACACTTTTTTAACCGTTTTTTTGCATTTTGCTTGCAAACAAGGCACCTCCGATACCATCGTGGCAATCGGTTAATCCACCCCGTCACGACGTCGGGAAATCTCCCTGAGCATCCGTTCGGCAAAGTCGCTTGACGGGCCGTTTTTCATCGACATAAGAATGGTCTCGGCCTCGTCAAACTGTTCATCCTTAATATACTGTACCACGAGCTCCTGCATCAGCGACTCCTTAATCACGTTAAATTGCGCCACAACCTCAGCCTGGTCTTCATTCCCGTCTTCCGGCTCCCCAAGGTCCTCCAGCCGCTGCAAAATCTGCTCTATGTAAACGCGAGCCCTGAAATCGCCCGATTTGGAAAGCGCATTTATCAACGCCATTGCATAATACGGATTCCCACTTTGGGATAACGGCTCCAAGAAATAATATGCACGCTCCACATCCCCTATCATGCTGTTGGCAACACCGGCCATATACAACACTTTGCCCGACCGGATAACCTGCTCGTGGCTCAGACGCGATGAAATCTGCAACAACTTTCGGGCCGCCGGATTCAGATAGTACACCGCCCGTGCATACCGCTCCTCGGTGAACGCCTTGGTGCCCATATAGACGCAATAATCTATATCGGTCACATCAAGCATTATCATCGACCGCTGAGCCTCGGTCAACTCATTCTCGCGCCCCTCTTTTATCTTGTCGACCGCATCGTCGCGCATAAACTTGAACTCGGCATTATGCTCCCCCTTGCCGCGCCCCGGCGGAAGCATTGAGAACGTGGTCATTGCCGCGCCCTTGCTACTGCCAACGGTATCCATGGGCTGAATAGCCCGCTCGGGCAGCAGAACCATCGTAAAGCTCGCCTGAAGCCCCCTTTTAGCCTCATTCTCGCCCGATTCCGCTCTGAGCACAAGAACACGCCGACGAGCCTCCTCCATCGCCGTAAAACGGCAAACAAAGGTCAATGCCGTCTCGCCCGCGTTAACCATCGCTGCCGGCGACAGCCCCACAGCCTCCTCGCCGCCGACTCTCGTCATTGACCCGTCATCTTTTATCACGTCAATCTCAATCGACCCTATCAACGGCCGCGTGACATGAAACCTATCGTCGAGCAAGTCGCCTATTGTAAACTCCTCATACTCTACAACCTCGCCCGGCGGCGTATTTCCGCCATCCTCCTCAAGCAGCTTCAGCTCGCGGTCAAGCGACGCGAAGCCTACCAGAGTTCTGTCCAAATAGGTCTCGGCTATACTGCGGTCATCGTCGGCCTGGTCAATCACCTCACAGATGTGCCGCTGCATCGTAAACATAACCTTGAACACCTCCAGCAACACCCTCGTTATCGACATTGTTTCGAGTGCCCAGATTGTAGAATGGATGTCGACAACTACCTTTCCTGCCTCCGTTTGCCGGCAGGTAAAATTCGTTCCAAAAGTAGACTGCGACAGCTCGTTGCACACGCGGGCCACTTTTGCACTATCCCCCTGGCTCCACTCTCCTACACCCGGAAAGCACACAGCTATCGCCCCTACCTTGTCAAGTGTATCGGCAATAAAAGTACCGCCCTGAAATTCAAACTCATAATGATGTCTTCCGGCATTTTCCGAATGTTCAATTGCTCCACACTGCAACTCCCGGATTCCATGCTCAAACAGCTCCGAAGCCGGTTTGGTCTCGGAGCAGTCTGCGCCTACGTCACCCTCCGGTTTGCGTCTGGCACGCCCTCTCAGTCTGGAAAACAACCCACTCGGAAACATACTTTCAGCGCTCAATCTCCTTGCAGATGCGTTCAAATATCTCGTCTACACTCCCAGTCCCGTCAATTCCGCGATACTTGTTGTTTTTTGTGTAAAACTCTTTCAGCGGACAGGTTGAATCGTGATACACAACCAACCGCTCGCGGATTGTCTCGGGATTGTCATCTTTACGCCCCGACGTCTTGCCGCGATTTACCAATCGTGCTATCAGCTCATCTTCGTCAACTTCAAGACCTATAACTGCGTTAACCTCGCTGCCGCGCTCCTTCAACATCTGCTCGAGCGCAACCGCCTGGTTAACAGTTCTCGGAAATCCGTCAAACACAATCCCGTTGGCCATCTTCTCACGGTTTTCGTCAAGAACATCGCCCAATATCTTGATTATATGCTCGTCGGGAACAAGATGCCCCTCCGATATATAGCGGTCGGCCAGAATTCCGGCCTCGGTTTTTCGCGCTATTTGGTCGCGCAACACATCCCCGGTCGAGATATGATAAAAACCATATTTTTCTATCAGCTTATCGCTCTGCGTACCCTTTCCGCTTCCGGGGGCACCGAATATTACCATGTTAAACATCTCTGCTTTCCTTCCTATTTTTATTTAATCATCGGCTTTCACATAAATATCTTTCAAATTGCGCGCAACTCCATCCAAATCAAGGCCATAGCCGATTATGAACTTCGACGGTATTTCAAACCCTACATAATCGGGCTTGATATCGCGAACCAATGCCTCCGGTTTATAAAGCAATGTCGCTATCTTTATTTCGGCCGGATTCTTGGGCTTTAACTCTTCTATCAGGCCGCAAATCGTATTTCCGGTATCTATTATATCCTCCACCACTACCACGTGACGGTTTGCAATATCTTCGGTCAGTCCCAATACCTCACGGACATTTCCGGTCGACCCCGTTCCCTCATAGCTTTTCAGTCTGATAAATGCAATCTCAGCGTCTCCGCTATACTCCATAAACAGCTCTGATGCAAACGGGAACGCACCCGTCAGAACACACAGAAACAGCGGCTTTTTACCCTCTAAGTCTCTGTTCAGCTCTGCCCCGAGCTCTTTAATTCGCGCTCGGATTGTGGCATTTTCTATATAGGGCACAAAATTTAGCCCGTTATAACTAACCTTCTTCATTTCATCTTGTCTCGGTTGGCACATTTTTTACAACACACCGCACATATTAACGATAATTTTTTGCAAAATTACATCTTTTTTTCGATATACACTCGCCTACCCCGTTTTCACGAGAATTTTAACTAAAAAAAATTCTATTATTCCGTTTTTTCGCTATCTTTGCATCGCAAACCTAACAGTTATCATAAAACATAAAACATCAAGTCGCGTCTTCGGGAACCCGCTCCAATTATTGAATCCTGGTTTTTGACACAAAGGGACACCCCTGCCGCGATATTTTAAACAACTATTATGCAACGTATTCAATTTGACAATCTGGATTACAAAATTCTCCGAATGCTCTCCAACAACGCTCGCAAGCCATTTCTCGAGATTGCACGCGAATGCAACGTCTCGGGCGCCGCAATACACCAGCGCATCCAGAAACTGACCACAGCCGGCGTCATCAAGGGATTTGAGTCGTTAATCGACCCTCAGGCCGTTGGTTATGAAACATGTGCCTACATGGGATTCTTCCTCCGCGACCCGTCGCGTTTCGAGGAGGTTGTCGAAGAGCTTGCCCGTATACCCGAGGTAGTCGAATGCCACTACACAACCGGTCAGTACGACATCTTCATCAAACTTTACGCCCACAACAACGACCACCTGCTCCACCTCATCCACGAGAAACTGCAAGGACTCGGCCTTGCACGAACCGAGTCCCTGATTTCTTTCAAAGAGGTGTTCCGCCGTCAGGTTCCAATCGCCGCCGACAACGACCGGTAGCCACCTGCCGAGAGGACATCCACTCTATCACTTATCCTTTGACGATTTTTTCTTCGCCGGGTCGCAGGTCAACCCTACACCAAGCTTTTTGAATATCTTGTGGTCAACCTCGCCAAGCATAACCGTGCAATGAACCTGACAACCCTCCAGCTCGGGTAACTTTTCCAATGCCCGGCGGCAGTTCTCGTCATGCGTACTCAACACCGACAGCGCCACAAGCACCTCGTCGGTGTGCAACCGCGGATTACGGCCTCGCAGATAGTTCAGCTTCGTGTACTGTATCGGCTCTATCATCGCCTGCGGTATAAGCTTGACATCGTGGTCTATACCCGCAAGATGTTTCGTTGCGTTAAGTATCAACGCCGCCGACGGGCCCAGCAGCACACTCGTTTCGGCCGTTATAATGCTACCGTCGGCAAGCTCTATGGCCGAGCAGTGAACACCGCTTCGCTCTGCCCGTTCGCGGGCGGCAACCGTTGGCCGGCGATAGCCTGCATCTATTTTCGCCTGTTTCAGGTTCAATGCAATCTTGTTCACCTCCCCCTCGTTGGCGTCACCCGTTGCGAGCCTGTTCAACGCCGTGAAATAGCGCCTGATTATCTCCTGGCGCGACGCCTCGCAGCAAACGGCATCATCGTTGATACAGAACCCAACCATGTTGACACCCATATCCGTGGGCGACTTATACGGGTTCTCCCCGTATATCCCCTCAAAGAGAGCGTTCAAAACCGGGAATATCTCGATATCCCTGTTATAGTTTATCGCCGTTTTACCGTAGGCCTCCAGGTGGAACGGGTCAATCATATTAACATCATTCAAATCGGCCGTAGCAGCCTCGTAGGCGATATTTACAGGGTGTTTTAGCGGCAGGCTCCACACCGGGAACGTCTCAAACTTTGCATAGCCCGCTTCAACCCCGCGCTTATGCTCATTATACAGCTGGCTGAGACACACCGCCATTTTCCCGCTTCCGGGGCCCGGGGCCGTCACTATAACAAGCGGGCGCGTAGTCTCGACATAGTCATTCCGCCCAAAACCGTCATCCGAGTCTATCAAATCCACATTCGTCGGATAGCCCTCTATGGTATAGTGGCAATAGGTCTTGATACCCATGCGCTCCAGGCGCTCTCTGAAAGCCACTGCGCTGCTCTGGCCGTTGTAATGCGTTACAACAACCGAGCTAACCAGGAAACCTCGCTCCGTAAAAGCCTCGCGCAGCCTGAGCACATCCATATCATACGTAATTCCCAGGTCGTTTCTCACCTTGTTTCGCTCAATATCTCGCGCCGAGATTACTATGACTATCTCTGCCTGCTCCTTGAGCTGGCTCAGCATTGTCAATTTGCTGTCGGGCTTGAAGCCGGGCAAAACACGACTGGCATGATGGTCGTCAAACAGCTTTCCGCCAAGCTCCAGATAAAGTTTATTACCAAATTGCGCTATGCGCTCCTTTATATGTTCCGATTGAATCTGAACATATTTATCATTGTCAAAACCATACTTCATAACAGCCAACAAATTTAATATATTAAAACCAATCTGCCAAATCCCCCTCCCCCATACAACTTATATAATTTCTATAACTTAATTCCCACCCTCTGCCTCCTGCAAAACAAAAATTGCCCGAAAGACATCCGTCTTCCGGGCAATTCATTCTATAATAACGTCACTATTACTTGCTTTCCTCGATAGTTACGGCACGGTCAAGTTCCATATACTTGGAATCGTCACCAAGACGGTTACCGTGATTTACAGTAGCGTTAAGCTGGCTTTCTGCAACACCCTCCTTAACGAGATAATCCTTAACACCGTTTACACGGGCGTTACGCAGGCGGATATTAATCTGGTCGTTACCGGTAAAGTTATCAGCCCATCCGGTCAGAGTGTATTCCTGAGTAGGATTAGACTTCATAACTTCCGATACAGCCGACAGAACTTTCTTGTCAACGTTTGTCAGACGAGAAACATTGATAGGATAGATAATCGTAGCCAGCGGCGCATTGTTAACCTTAACCTCGGCGATAGGACGGCTCAGGCAATCCTTAAGCTCACGCTCCAGGTCGTTGATACGAGCGTTGGCAGCCTGCAAACGTGCCTCGATAGCGCTGCAATCCTCGGCCGGTTCACACACAGGAACAACCGGAGCGCTCCACTCGGTGCGGTTGAAGTTGTAGGTTACACCAATGTAGGCTGCGATATCGTGAGAGCAACGACGGGTGCCGCGCTCGTCATCATGGTTGGCAAGCATTGTCCAACGCAAGTCAATATACAAATCTACATGCTTGCTCAGCGCAAAGCTGTTAATCAAACCGGCATTCAGAGCAACAGTCTTATCGCCGCCCCAATAGTAACCCTGTGAGGTCTTGCCGTCATAATCCTTCAACGTGTTCCAGTAGCCGATACCTCCAACATACAGAATACCGTCATACACACGACCGGGGCGATAGCCACACCACCAGTTGGTCAGGTTAAACATCGCGTCAAAGCCCAAACCAAATTCATTTACCTTGGTCTTCCACAATCCGTCAGGATTATAGTCATCAAGCATTACGCCGTATGCGCCCGAATAGTCGGCCACACCCTTTGTCATCATCATGTTGGCACCGGCACGGAATCCCAATATAGGCGAGAACCACTTACCGAGCCACAACGATGCTGCAGGAGCAAAGCGGTCGCCAAAATCACGAACGGCATCCTGGTGACTGAACAACACGTTACCGCCACCTTCAGCCTGGAGGAACCAGTTATCCTTAAATCTGTTAAACAAGTAGCCCTGTGCCGGGTCTTCTACATAAGTAGCCGGTGCCTGTGCAAAAGCGCTTACACCACCCATCAACAAAGCACATGCTACTCCGAGGATAGTACTTTTTTTCATAGCTTTTTTTATTTCAATTTATTATTCATATTATTCCAAACACACAAAACCCGAAACAATCGGCCCGCAGGTTCAATCATCCTGCAACCGCCAACCGCCTGGGAATCAGTCCTTTTTCAACCAATCACCAAGCACAACACGGATTTCAACCCCAAAATTACAAACAATTTTCCATATAATCACAAAATTTAACAAAAAACTTTCCAAAAAAATCCCACCCCCCGCCACCCCCGCCGCGTTAACCCGGAAAGCAGGCTTCCAAGCCTGCGCCCGTCGCGGCCTCACAGTCGCTACCTC
>JAFLTJ010000050.1 GCA_022510465.1 Muribaculaceae bacterium | reverse complement strand
AGGCTCGAAAGTCGAGGGCTAACGAGCTTTATGCCCTCCGGGCAATTTCGTGGGGAGAGAAGGATGACCGGCTGCGTTTGGCAGACAGCTCGGTGGTTGAGTGGAATAGTAGCACCCCGCCGGGGTGCGATGGGAGGTGGGCGGTGGGTCCCCGCACTTCGCTCTGCGAGCTCGTACGGGGTTATCGAAGTTGCTGCGGCTCCGCCGCGCTCCGGGAGGCGGAGGGAGGCCGCGAGGGGCGCAGGCTTGGAAGCCTGCTTTCCGGCTGACGCGGTGCGACGGGTGGAGGTGGTGGCGCAGGCTTGGAAGCCTGCTTTCCGGGCTGACGCGGTGTGGATGGGTGGCGGTGAAAGGCGCAGGCTTGGAAGCCTGCTTTCCGGGCTGACGCGGCGGGAGTGGCGGAGGGTGGGGAATTTTTTTTGGAGAGAAATTTGGAGGGGCGGTGGAAATTTTGTATATTTGTACTTTGTTTTTGATGAAAACGCTAAAAAATTCAATAGGGACAAGTAATCACAATCGAAAACATATAGGTGTATATTTAGGATTATCAATGAATTGCAAATAAATTAACGACCGTTGGCATATTGAATTGCAAAGAAATGGGCGACCGTTAGATGATAAATTGCAAGAAATTGACAATCGTTGGATGATAAATTGTAAAAATTAATAACTGTTAAATAATAAATTTATGAAACATTCCTTACTTTTTCGGCTTTTGGCCTTGATGTGTTTGGGTGTGGCGTTCAGTAGTAGTGCGGTCGAGCCGACCACGGGCTACACTGAGGATTTTACTACGCTCTATAAAGGGTATACATCGGGTAATATGAGTAGATCGAGCTACGCATACCCGGTTCGTTATTGGATGCGCGAGGGTGTAACAACTAAGAACCTCAATGTAAATACAACCTACAATCACGGTACTTCAACTGTGAACCGTTGTATAGGTTATAGTGTGGCAAATCAAGGTACGGCCTCCAATCAATCGGAGGTTTTGGTGACCCCGAAAGTTGGTGGCGAGGTGTCTTTTTGGGTACACAGAAGTTCAAGTTCAGCCACCTCGACGTACGCTACGGAGATTGATATCTTCAAGATGACGGTTGATGCTTCGGGAGTTTGGACTCGTACTCTTATCGGTTCGGCAAACGGAACATTCACGGATGGTATTGTACTTGAAGGCGTTGATGAGGCAAAAGCGTTGACCGGAAGTGACTACAACGATCTAAATGCGTGGAGGCAAGTGACTCTCAAGAATGTTCCTGATGGAACGCATATAGGTATCCATATCAATGGTTTATGGATGGATGATTTTTCGGCGACAAAAGCATGGCTTGAGTGGCCGGATTATGTTTGGGATGGTACGATTATTCCTTACATTGACGTGACTCCGCTTGGAACTACTTACACGAAGTATTATCTTGATGATCAAAATAATCTCTTGGATGAAAACGGGGAGCCGTATAAGCTGACCGTGCAGTTGAAACAGACAGTCAATGCCGGAAAGCCGACGGAGGATATGTTTAAATATCGCTTCCAGTTCTCGGTTACAGGTCAAGACCCGTTGCGCCTGAAAGACAAGAGCGGCAAAGATATTATTGCCGAATTTAAGGAGCGCCCTCAATCAGACTGGACATCTGTTTCGACTGGAGATGTGTCGCACGAGGAGGTTGATATAGAATTTGCTCTGTACAATCTTGACCCCAAATATTTCAATACCAATACATCTTTGCAGGCTGTCAAGGTGGATGCTAACGGCAATGATGTGGGATCGCCGATAAGCATGCAGCGTAAAAATACTGTAGCTGCAAATGGAACGTGGAACGCTACGAGTTGGTCTAATTTCCAGTTTGAGGCGCTTGTCCCACAGCCGATAATTGTTTACAGCACGACAACCCCGACCGCAACGACGACGGCATCATCATGGAAAGGGAATACACTGTCGGAACACCATCCGTGGTTTATCAACCCGGTTAGCAACGAGGCTCCTATTTACATGGGAAATACGGCAGGCCGAGCCGAAATGAAGATTACGAAGATAGAGTTTTCGGATAACAATTTCGGGCTAAAGGAAAATCTTACATTCCCACTTACAGTAGGGGCTGACAGGGTTGTTTTGGTGAGCCCGTCGGTAAAGGCAACCACTCCCGGTATTTACAAGGGAACGATGAGCGTGTATGTGGATGGCGTTGAGCAGCCGTTTGTTGCAAAATTGGAGGGAGCTGTTAAGCCCAACTATGAAACGAAATATCTGTTCCACAACGAGAACGGTACGACAACCCCGACCGCAACGATGCCGGAGGGATGGCTTGCGACCGGAAACTGGCAGATAGCAACGATGACAGTCAATCAGCAGAAAGCAGAAGGCAAATGGACCCAGGCAGCGTCGACCTACGGAACTACCCCCGGCGTGGTTGTTTTGAGTTCGCCTAAGATGACCTTTGAAGAGGGCGCGGAGGTTTGGTTTGACGCAACCTGTTATCAGCTAACCGGCGCTATGGAGGTTGTGTATTCGACCGACCGCGCCAACTGGCAGGTGCTCAAGACGATGACGGTAGGACCGGTTACTCCGACCGAAGAGAATCCGCTGACCGACGATATGTTTAACTCGTTCTTTACTTCTAAGAGCACGTATAATGAGAATCTATTCAAGACCTACAAGGTAGAGATACCGCAGGCCGGAGAGGGGTATATTGCATTCCGCACCAGCAGCAACCTGGCGCGTGTTGACAATGTAGTGATTGACGGCACACCGGTTGAGGTTGATTTTGACATCGCATATATTTCGGAGGCAGTTCCGGCTAAATTTGCACTTAACAAGCCCAAGGAGGTAAAGGTGACTTTCCGAAATCTGTTAGAGACAATCGCAGCGGGTGAGTATGATATTCAGGTTGTGGCCGACGGCGATGTAGTTCGCACATTCAGCGGCGATAAAGATTTGACGCAGGGCAAAGATGTAGAGCTAACCACGACCTACGCGTTCTCGGCCCCCGGCGAGCATACGTTGAATTTCAACCTTGTAAAAGGGGAGAACATTGTATCGGCAGCCGAGGCGACCGTAAATGTTGTAGATGAAGGTTATGATGAGGTGTTCCAGGTAGGTCCTACTCACACCAATAATATGCTTTCTGACGACTGGAACAGCTGGCCTTTGACCCCGAATACCAATTATGCCATTACGAGCGAGGCAATCTATCCGGCAGCGTTGTTGCAAGATATTAATGCGAATGGGGCATCGGCTACCAATAACAACGGTTCCAACAGTGCATACGGTTTCAATGAGAACGCCCCATTGACGGGACTTAAAGCCGGCGACAAGATAACCTCAATAGGGTGGATAGCTTACGCCAGCGTGGCAATTTCTAATGTTCCCACCGCAGGTCTTCCCGTTCAGCTCTATCTGGAAAATACAACTGATGAGACATTTGCCAACGCTACGGCACAATTTAAGGAGGATATTGAATATGTTTACAACGGAACACTTGTGTTTGATTTAACCAAGACCAACAGTCAGCGTAATTATGCTACCGCAGCAGCCGGCACGTTGGTAGATATGGAGGAACCGATTGCCAAGATTATTCTTGACGAGCCGTTTGAATACACAGGCAATAATCTTCGCGTTCAGTTGAGAATCCCGAAGGTTTACTTCTATGGCACCACCAATCCGGCAGAGGATGCAGAACTATTTGATTATACATCAAACGGGACTTCAATTGGAGGTCAGATTATGGCACTTGACTCTAAAGGAACAAATACCAATGATTATAGAATCCTTTATAGCAGTAGCGCGACTAACAGAACGGTCAGTGCCCAGTTGCCGATGTTGTTGATGAGCAAGGAGACTCCGGCGAACAAGCTGACGGGTAAGGTAACCGACAGCAAGACCGAGGAGGGAATAGCCGGCGTAACCGTTACTGCCAAAAGCGAGGAGGGCGTGACCTTCACCGCGACAACCGGCGAGGATGGTACGTACACAATGGAAGTGGGCAATCCGGCCTTTGACTTCACTGTAACCGCCGAGGTAGAGCACTACTACAAGTACACATCGGCCGAGACTGTAACCCTTGCCGAGGGTGACGAGACGCTTGATATCGCAATGCGCGAGATAGCAGTAACGGTGAATGGTGTTGTTAACGACAAGAACGGCGTACTTGAGGGTGTAACCGTAACGCTGACTCCGGCCGACGAGACCTCGGAGACGGAGCCGATGACAACCACTACCGGCGCCGACGGCTCGTATAGCTTCAAAACCGAGGCCATAAATGCCGATTATGTAATAAAGGCCGAGGCCAAGTATTATGAATCGAAAGAGGTTAACGTCACCTTAGGCGACGAAGACAAGACGGTAGAAACAATCACGCTGGTTCATCAGACATCGACCATCGAGGGCACCGTGGTGAACGAGGATGGGGATGCAGTTGCCGGAGCCAAAGTGACCCTCACGGCTAAAACAGAGGGTGCCGAGGCACTGACCGCCACAACCGGTGATGACGGAGCCTTTGAGCTGACCACCGAGGAGCTCGATACAGAATATACGCTGACAATCGAGGCTGAGGGTTATGTTACCTATACCGATGAAGTTGAGGTTGGCACAGAGGATGTTGTTCTTGACGAAATAGAGCTGAAATTTGTAACGGTAGATGTTACCGGTACAGTAGTAGATGAAGCCGGCAAGGCAATAGCCGACGCAGAGGTTACGCTGACCCTCAAGGGAGAAGCAGAGGCCGATGCAGAGGCAGAATCGCTGACCGCAACGACCGACGCCGACGGCAAGTTCACGCTGACGACACGTAATCTCAACAGCGACTATACCATCACGGTAGAGGCCGAGGGATATGTGACCTACACCGACGATGTAAAGGTGGGCGCAGAGGATGTTGCCCTCGGAAACATCGAGCTTGAAAAAGTAACGGTAGAGATTAGCGGAACCGTAGTCAACAAGGATGGCGAGCCGGTATCGGGCGCCGAAGTGACTCTGACGCTTGATGAAGAGGGCAGCACCCCGATGACCGCGACCACCGGCGCCGACGGCCTGTTCACCTTTACGGTTGACGAACTCAACAGCGACTATACCATCGCAGTAGAAGCCGAGGGGTATAAGGCGTACACCGGAACGGTAAGCGTAAAGGATGCCGACCTGTTCCTCGACAACATAGTTCTTGAGGATGACGATATGGGCGGCGTAGGCGCGATATACTTTGACGACATAACCGTAACACCGGGCGCCGGAACAATAGAGATTATGGCCGAGGGTGTAGATGTTGTAGTTCTCAACGCCGCGGGTTATGTAATCGCAGTTTATGACAATCTCGACGGATATGCAAAGGTTGACGGCCTTGTTCCGGGCGTTTACATTGTCAATAAACACAAAGTGCTTGTAAAGTAAGATAATATTAGAACAACAGGAGAAAGGAGACCCCTCAAGGTCTCCTTCTTCAACCTAAATATTTTTCCTAACTAAAACCAAGGAGAACTAAAATGAAAAAGATAACACAATTTTTGTCGATTATAGCGACGCTGGCCATGCTGTGGTCGTGTAGCTATGATGACTCGGATTTATGGGATGCGGTCGGCGACCTGGACAATCGCGTAACCAATCTGGAGAAGGCAGTAAACGAGCTGACCGACCAGACCGCGGCCCTTCAGAAACTTATCGACAACAAGCTTTACATAGTATCGGCCGAACCGACCGCCGAGGGGCTTAAGCTGACGTTGATGACGGCCAACGGCGAGATAACGACAATGGTTGTTCGCAACGGCGCCGACGGTAAAGATGGCGCTAACGGCAGCGACGGCAAGGATGGCGCCGACGGCAAAGACGGAGCCAACGGTAAGGATGGTAAGGATGGCAAGGATGCCGTTCCGCCGGCAATCGGCGTGGAGATGGATTCGGCCGGCAATTACTATTGGACAATCGACGGGGAGCCGCTTCTTGACGCCAACGGCAACAAAGTTCCGGTTAACGGCACCAACGGGAAGGATGGCAAGACCCCCACGTTCAAAATAGAGGATGGCAAGTGGTATGTATCGTTTGACAACGGGTTGACGTGGACCGGCCCTTACGGACAGGCAACGGGAACCGACGGCGATGCATTCTTCACGGGCGTATATCTGAGCGAGGGTGGCAACACAGTTCGCTTTGAGCTTATAGACGGTACCAGCGTAACTATACCGCTCTACAAGGAGTTTAACCTGGGTTTTGACGTGAGCAATCTGCTGATAGCCTCGGGCTCGTCGGCTGAGATACCGTTTGTAGTGACAGGCGCAACCCCCGGAACGATAGTAGAAGCCTTTACCAAAGACGGGTGGCAGGCCGAGATACTTCAGGACAACCCGGCAGCCGGAATCCTGAAAGTGACCGCACCGGCACAGCAGGCAGGGTCGGGCCGAATAGTAGTTATAGCCAACGACGGCGGCCAGATCACGATAATGCGCACGCTCACGGTAGTGGCCGGCGAGGTAAACGTCAGCACATCGAGTATCGACGTGCCACAGACGGGCGGCCGCTTCAATGTAGAGGTGACAACCAACCTTGACTTTGAGGTAGAGGTAGACCCCGCGGCCCAGTCGTGGCTGAGCATTAACAATACCCGCGCTTACGAGATGCGCACCGAGACTATCACGCTTGTGGCCCAGCAGAACGATACCCCATACGAGCGCACCGGGTTGGTGTATCTGAAGCATGGCGGTGTAGTTGTTGAAACGATAACGGTAGTTCAGATTCCGGTGACCTACAATCGGGAGAATATAGTGCTGGTTGTAGACCCCTCGCTTGTGTCGGGCGGAAAGATAACGTTGCCCAATCTGAATATAGTATCGGGGTCGACCATCACGATAGACTGGGGCGACGGGTCGGAAGTAGAGACGTCGACGGCGACAATCAATAATCCCAATCACACTTACGCAGACGCAAGCCAAACGTATATCGTGCAGATTTCGGGAAAGATAAGTCAATTTCAGGTAACTCAGAATGGTATAACCGACATAGTTCAATGGGGAACGAGCCCGTATACGACAATCCAGGCAGCGTCGGCCACGCTTGTCAGAGTAGCCTCGCCCGAACCGGAGAGCAAATCGACAATCACGACGGCAAAATTCCAGGGCGCAACGAAGCTGGAGTATATTGACCCCAATTTCTTCAAAGGGATGACCTCGCTGACGGATATGAACTCGGTGTTCCGAAATTGTTCAAGCCTCAAGACGCTTGCCGACGGGATGTTTGACGACTGTGTAAAGGTGACCAATATGTATCAGGCATTCGACGGGTGTACGAGCCTGGAACGCGTGCCGACGATGAAGAAACTTGCCACGCAGAATACAACCGGGCAAGTGCAGGTAGCGGGAATGTTCAGAAACTGTAAATCGCTGAAAGAGATACCCGAGGGGATGTTTGCCGAGGAGACAAAGGCGAAGTTTTACAGATTTGAACAGATGTTCAACGGGTGTGAGTCGCTCGTTACGATACCGGATGACTTCTTCAAGGGGGTTCACGTGGAGAAAAACAATGCCTCGATAGGGCAGATGTTCTATAACTGCAAGAACCTGGAGCATTTCAATCTGAACCAGTTTATCAACGAAACCGCCCTTGTGGCGTATACGTGGACAAGCACATTTGACGGCTGCGTAAAGTTGCAGGGCGAGATAGAGCCGTATAAGTTGCAGGTCAACAAGAGTGTATATGAGATTTATCCGTGGCAGCGCAACGACTATATCAACAGCACTGATGCCGCGGTAAAGGCAGCGGCCCAGGCAGTGTTTGGCGCGCGCAACGTGACGGGAGCCAACTGTTTCAACAACTGCACGTCGCTGACGGGATATTCGACGCTTATACCGACGAGCTGGGGCGGTCGCTTTGACGGGGTAGCCGCCGAGCCGACCGTGACCGTAACCGCGTCGTTAGTCAAGGACCAAGAGTATTATGCGGCCAACTTTGTAGTAAGGAGCAAAAATGCCACGTCAATCAAGTATCTGCTTGGGTCAAAGGCCGATTATGATGTGCTTCTCCCCGGATATAACAATGACGTGACCAAGATGATAACCTCGATAGGTACGGAACTCGATGTTCAGTATGTGAACGCGGCCAACAGTACCAGCCTGACGCTTCCATTTGATGATGCCGACCCGTCGACGGAGTATATCCTCACGGTGGCAGCCTACAACCGCTTAGGCCAGGCCACTGGTCAGGCAACAATCACTACGAAGCCGGTGCCGACAGGGTCGTCGCAATATGAGGCCTATATAGGCACATGGAGAGTGACCTCGGCAACATCGACCACCGAAATCCAACCCAACACCGGGTCGATAAGCTTTGATATAGTAGTGGAGCCTTACCGCGTGGATGAAAGCTATATGGTGAAAGGATGGGGCACAACCCAGTTCCGCGACCATCCCAACAACCGGATGCGCTTCATGTTTGAAAGCGGCAAGATGAACGCCTATGCCGGCTATGCCGGGCCGAAGTCGATGTGGAACACGATAGCGTCGCGGTATTACGGATATACCCACGAGAACTACGGGTATCAGATGTGTGACATAGGAATGTTTGCATACGGAGAGACCACAGATGGTAATTTCTCGGTAATGCTTGCCACTCCGACCAATCCTATCCTGACGTCAACCATCAGCGGTGACAAGATAAGCATGGTTGGCGGCTCGGGCGGCGAGATAGGCCAATACGGAATCTCACAGATAGCCGGAATGGACATCTTTATCAATACAGGCGGCTATGGATGGAGCTTCACGCGCCGACCGGCCGAGACGGTGCTTCCGGAGTATCTGATGACTATCAACGGAGTTGAGTATGGAAAATATGCCGTAGGCCCGTACACACTCACGCGAGTAAGCAACAGTGCCAAAGCCAGGGCTAAGGCACCTCAAAAGAAGACTCGCGGCTTTATCAAGCTAAACCTTAAATAAAATCTAATAATAGAGATGAAACTAAAGAGTATAACAATGATTATGGCCGGTTGGCTGACTACCTTAACGGGGTGGTCGGCCGAACCGCTCCCATACTATAATCCCGGCGAGGATATCACAACCATAACATGGGTGAGCGACAATGGTTACAGCAACGCCTGGTCAGTGCAGATGTATGGGTCGGGGTCGCAGGCCAATCCAGCGTTTGCCTACGTTCCCGGATATAAGCCGAGCTCGCTGTACAACGTTGGCAGCACGGTGTTTACAAAAGAGTTGGACCTGCAAACGGGCAAGGTTTACAAGCTCACGTTTGTGTACGGGTCATGGTACACGGCGGCAGCGATGAGGAACTATGTGAAGTTTAACGTCGCCCTATATAGGGAGCCGAAATATGAGTATAAGGATGATTCCAATCTCTTTACCGAGATATTTGTCAAGACGCAGGGCGATGCCTTCACCGGCACGGCCCGCCCATCCTATACGTGCTATTTTAAAGGAGATGCATCGCGCAGATATGTTGGATTTGGCAATCGCGGCGGCGGTAATGTGACCCGCGTAGGTCTTGATGATATCAGGATAGTAGAGGTTGACGGGCAGACGCCAGACGTGGTGACCAGCCTGACCAGGAGCGTTGCCGGCCGAAGCGTGACACTCAAATTCAACCTGCCGACGAAGACCGTTGTAGGGGATGCCCTGACGGGGATACAGACGGTGAAAATAGTTCGCGACGGCATAGTTGTGAAGGAGTATAGCAATCAGACCCCCGGTGCCTCGCTGACCTACACGGATGAGGTGACGTCGGCCGCCGATTATACCTACACGGTGTATTGCTCGAACAACGGCTCGAACAGCGAGAGCGTATCGACGACCGTGACCGTGGGCCTGGAAGCCAACCTGGCAGCCCCATCGAGAGCGCAGGAATACGGACCCGACGAGACGAAGGTAAACGGAGCGTTCGGGTACAATTACAAGGCCCACGCCATCTATGTTCCCGGCGAGGGAATCAAGGTGAAGTATGCCTATCCGCTGACCTCTTATTTTACGAGCCAGATACCGGAGGGACAGGATATAACAACCGGAACAGTCACACGCCTGAACGACGGAAAGCTGATTGTGGAGAATTGTGACGCAGGCGAGTATCTTGACACGTCGATTGACGAGACCGTAAGGAAAACGTGGCAATATAAGGTGGATTTGACCCGATATACCAATAAGACCACGGCCAACTCGTCGATAGTGTCGCTTAACAATCCGCTGCCGTTCCACCCGGGTATCAGCTCGACGGGGTTGAATGAGTTTACGCTGATAGACGCCGATGGCGACAATACCTCGTGGGCGTATATGAACAATACGGCAAACGCGCATTATCACGATGGGATTTCGGTTTCATATACGGCGTCGCACAATGCGTCGGGAAAGAGTAATGGCGATGACTGGCTTATAACGCCGGGATTGCTGGTGGAGAACGGAAAGACCTACCGCGTTGATGCAACAGTATTCTGTAATGAGATAATAGAGATGCCAACGCAAATGATGATATCGGCGGGCAAATCGAATACGATAGAGGCGATGAGCGATGTCGTAATTCCGGCAACGAAGTTCAAGCATCTGACTCCCAAAAAGTATTCGGCGTACTACAATCCGTCGTTCTCGGGGAATGCGTTCTTTGGCGTTCGCGCTTTTGATAACAGCGGCGGTCTTGCACTTGCCGATTTTCAGATATATGAGGTTTCGAGCGAGCTCCCCGAGGCAGTGGATATCATTAATGTCAAGTACAAGGAGACGGCCGGAAATGCAACTATCAGTTTTACGGCTCCGACGAAGACAATAGGCGGTGCAAGCCTGTCGGCCCTTGAAAAGATAGAGCTGTATCGCAACAATGAATTGATGGAGACGTTCAACAATCCGAAACCGGGCGCAACTTTGAGCAAGGATATCACGTTCAAGACCGGAACGCAGGATGTTTACATGGTGATACCTTACACAGCGGCTGGCGCGGGATTGTCGACGTCGGTAGACGTGATGGTGCTTGAGCCGCCGTATGAGAATCATTTTGATACGGCAGCCGATTTAACGGGATTCACCATCGTTGACCCGCAGGAAATGGGTTATACCTGGGGCTTCCAGAGCGGCTCGGCAAGGTCGTATCCCGACCGAGAATCGGGTCAGGATGACTATCTGATTACGCCTCCCATTCATTTTGAGAAGGGCTATTTCTACAAGATTGATTTCAAGACGTGGCTTGGCCAGCCGAACGGCGACGCAGCCGAGTATTACAACAATAAGCTTGAAGTGCTCCTGGGTGACGCTCCCACGGTTGAGAGTATGACAACGACTGTTCTGGAGCCGTTCTATGTGCGCGCCGGGTATAATACGGACAAAGACACGGCCAAAGAGTGGTTCACCGTTCCCGAAACGGGTGAATATTATCTTGCATGGCACTCAATAGCCGAGCCTTATCTCGGACAGGAGATTTATCTTGACGATGTAAATATAAGCGCAAAGATACCCGGAACTTATCCCGGACCGGTTACCGACCTGGTAATCACTCCGGACCAGGAGGGAGGTCTTAGCTCAAAAATTGAATTTAACATACCGAAGAATGACCTTCTGGGCAATCCGCTGACAAGCAAGGTTTATACGACGATACTTTATCGCGACGGAGCCGAAGTTAACGTCTGGGGAAATCAGGAACCCGGAACAGCAATAACGCTGGAGGATAAGAATCTGACCGAGGGTGTGCATCTGTATACGGTTACATGTTTCGGTTATGATAGCGATACGCAGAAGCTGACACCGACGCGCGATGTGGATAAGAAAGTTTACATCGGACTGAATGCGCCGGGATGGGTTTCGTTTATAAAGGCGGAGGAGAATCCTGAAAAATATGGCGAGGTGACTATCACCTGGGGCGCTCCGGCGAGCGACAAGGATGGCTATCCGCTCAATACGAAGGATATTTATTATACAGTCGGGCAGGTTATCTATAACCCGCTTACAGGCAACTCGTCGTATGAGGCATACGTGAGCGACAAGCTCTTTGTCGAGTTGACGTTTACGGTGGATACGAAGGTGAAGGGACAGCAGTTTATGAAGTTCTATGTCGATGCCGCCACTCACCCCCACGACAGCTCGGTTCACCCGGGTGTTACTTGTGCCGGAGGACCGATGGAGTATTATGAGAATATCACTCCGTTCATGGCCGTAGGAACGCCGTACGAGTTGCCGTTTGTGGAATCGTTCCCCAACTCTAATTCATCGCATGGCATGATGGGCCAGGAGCTCTTTGGCATAGCCGGATGGGGCTTCAACCGTTATAATCCGCAGACCGGGGTTATGCCGGTTGATGGCGACAATGGTCTTGCAATGATGGAGGCGGCAGTTGCATACGGAAGTTCGGCACGACTCCATACGGGCCGAATAGAGCTGAAAGCCGAGCAGCCGATGCTGTCGATGTATGTTTACAACATGTCAGACGGTCAGCACCGCGATACCAACGACTTGACAGTTTCGGTTAGAGAGGGAATGAATGAGTTTGTTCCCGTGGCGACGAAGTCGATTGACGATTGGACTGACGGTCAGCCCGGATGGCATAAAATAACAGTGGACCTCAGCGAGTATGCCGGCAAAACGGTTTATATCGGATTTGAGGGTGAGGCCCATCGCTTCTATGCCTATCCCGGCGAAGAGGAGCTGATTTCGTTCATTCATATTGACAAAGTGCTGGTAAGCGAGGCTCCGGCGGTTGATGCCGCATTGATAAAGGTTGGCAATACGCCGGTTTACGTCGGAACGGAGCATACGGTTAGCGTTACGGTGAAGAATAATGCCGGCAAGCCGCTTAACGATGCAGTTGTGACGCTGAAAATGGATGGCGAGGAATGTGGTACAAAAGTTGTTCCAACGGTAGAGCCCGGAGAACTTGCCATTGTGAATTTCCAGCAAATCATAGGCCGCGACAATATTGGCAAGCATGTCTACTCGGCAGAGATTACGGCTGCGGGAGACATCGATTTGCTTGACAATTCGGCAGTAGGCGAGGAATTTACAGTTATAGGTAATAATTTCCCGAAAGTTGAGAACCTTGCGGGTGCAATTGCCCAGGAGGGTATTGTTCTGAACTGGGAAGAGCCTGTTCTACTGGGGAAAGCCGAGGAAGAAACCGACGATTTTGAAGGTTATGACTCATGGCTGGATATGTATACGGGTATAGGAAACTATCTGTTGGTTGACGCTGACGGTCTTGGCGTTGGCGGTTTTGAGCAGGGTTCGATTCCAATCGAAATGGGCTCGAAGCAGTCGTTTACCCTCTGGGATTTCTCGTATGAGGATGAAGATGGCTATAAGTTCTTTGGCGACGACGCTCGCTATAAGGCTCACTCGGGTGATAAATGCCTTGTGTCAATGTTTGGAAGCAAGACTGAATTTACCGATGACCGCCTGATTTCGCCATTGCTGTCGGGCGACTCGCAGAAAATCAGTTTCTATGCCAAGTCTTTGGCTCATGCCTATCCCGAGACGTTCCAGGTTTATTATTCAACTAACGGGACTTCGTTTGAAGATTTCCAAGATAACTATTTCCCGATGGAAACGGCCAACGGCGACTGGAAAGAGTACACGTACACCCTGCCGGAAGGGGCCAACTACTTTATGATTCGTCATTACAGCGTTGGCGGTTATTTCTTCTTTGTGGATGACCTTACCTATACACCGGCAGGCGTTGAGAATCTCAAGCTGAATGGATATAACGTATATCGCGACGGATTGAGACTAAACGAGACTACGATTACCGAAACCGAATGGACCGACGCCGGCGCCGATAAGGATGCCTGCAACATCTATAAGGTAACAGCGGTGTATGACAGAGGTGAATCTCCCGAGGCTGAGGTGATGGTTGCTCCCGCTTCGGTTGCCGATGTTATTGCCGGAGTGGAGGTGTATGCTCGCAACGGGGAGATTGTTATATCGGGGGCTAACGGCGAGTATTTCACCGTTGCCAATGTTGCCGGTGTGATTGTCGCCTCGGGTAGTGCCGAGCCTGTAACTACGGTCAAAGTTGCTCCCGGCGTTTATGTTGCAACAGTAGCCGGAAAGTCATATAAACTTGTAGTGAAATAGGACTGAAAGACTAATATTCTAAAAAGGAGGTGGCGCCGGTTTTTTGAACGGGGTCACCTCTTTTAATTGTGTTTACAGCCGTGGGATTTCTTTTAAAATTTGTACCTTTGCAACATGAATGATTTATTGATGTTTTTGCGGGAGAGCGGATTGCAAGGTATCGTGATAGGTGCCTGCACCTTTATTGTCATTGGACTTTTTCATCCGTTGGTAATAAAGGCCGAATATTACTTCGGGACTTGCTGCTGGTGGTGTTTTCTGCTTTTAGGCATCGCCACCGGATGGGCTTCAATCGCTGTAGAGAGCACCCTGTGGTCGAGTATTCTCGGGGTAATTGCCTTTTCGTCGTTATGGTCGATAAAGGAGGTGTTTGAGCAGAAAAAACGGGTTGAAAAGGGGTGGTTTCCCGCCAATCCCAATCGCCGATGCTGCCGTGAAAAATCAGTAAAAAAGCAATAATCTGACGGCAAATGATTGAACGCATTATAATAATAGACAATGTGGACCCGGTAAGTTTTTATGGGGTCAACAATAGCAATATGTCGCTGATACGCACACTGTTCCCGAAACTGCGAATGGCAGCCCGGGGCTCGGTTATCAAGGTTATCGGCGACGATGTTGAAACGGCTGAGTTTGAGGCGAAAATAAAGCAGCTTGAGGAGTATTGTATCAAGTATAACAAGCTGACCGAGGATGTGATACTCGACATAGTGCGCGGCAATGGTCCTCGGGAGCTAAAGCGTGACGATGTAATCATTTATGGCGTCAACGGGAAGCCTATCAGCGGCCGCACGCCCAATCAACAGCTGCTTGTAGAAACATTTAACAAAAACGACCTTACGTTTGCGCTTGGTCCTGCCGGTACGGGTAAAACGTATATAGCGATAGCGCTCGCAGTCAGGGCGTTGAAAAATAAAGAGGTGCGTAAAATTATCCTGTCACGCCCTGCGGTAGAGGCGGGTGAGAAGCTTGGATTCCTCCCGGGTGATATGAAAGATAAGATTGACCCGTATTTGCAGCCGCTATATGACGCTTTGGAGGATATGATTCCGGCAGTCAAGTTGAAGGAGTATATGGAGAATAACGTGATTCAGATTGCTCCGTTGGCATTTATGCGCGGCCGCACGCTAAATGACGCTATTATTGTTCTTGATGAGGCCCAGAATACTACTACTCATCAGATTAAAATGTTTCTGACGCGCCTTGGCATGAATGCGAAGATGATAATTACCGGCGATGTCACGCAGATAGACTTGCCGCGGTCAACGTCGTCGGGCCTGGTTATGGCTCTGAGAGTGTTAAAAGGTGTTCCCGGAATAGGCCGGATAGAGTTCGGCAAGAAGGATATTGTGCGTCATCCGTTGGTGCAGCGCATCGTTGAGGCTTATGAGCGGCACGACAAGGAGGCTCGGGACAAAGAAACCGAGCACAAGAGGGTTAGTCGCGGAGACATCGGATAGGGCAAATGATAATGTCGTCTTTCCGGCGGAAGGCATAGTCGCCGGTTGCCGTGAGAATCATTAGGAAAGCCGGCTTTTTCATTTTGGTGTAGTCGAGTTTGTCTCTGAGAATTTTGAGATTATTACAGCCTTCTTCAATTAATTTTTCGCCGCCTATTTTTACTTCAATTAATCCGTATTTCCCATTGGGGAGATGGATGACCATATCAC
>JAFLTJ010000005.1 GCA_022510465.1 Muribaculaceae bacterium | reverse complement strand
ATATTTCAACAGAAGATGGAACGGCAGGCCAATCGGGATTGGTGACAACCAACAGTGCTTTTACACGTGAATGGGACATGGTATTCTGCTGTGGGCCGGCACCGATGATGAAAGCAGTGGCGGCAATATGCCGAAAACAGGGAATCGAATGTGAGGTTTCATTGGAGAATATGATGGCATGTGGAGTTGGCGCCTGCCTGTGTTGCGTTGAAAAGACTGTTAAGGGAAATGTATGTGTATGCACAGAGGGCCCGGTGTTTAATATAAAGGAACTTACATGGTAAATCTTGGTGTAAAAATAGGCAATTTGGAGCTGAAAAATCCTGTGCTGACCGCCTCGGGAACTTTTGGTTACGGCGAGGAGTTTTCATCCTTTGTAGATTTGAACAGTTTGGGCGGTTTTATCGTTAAAGGGACAACGTTGGAACCGCGTGAGGGAAATGACTATCCCCGAATGGTGGAAACGGCATCGGGAATGCTGAATGCCGTTGGTCTACAAAATAAAGGCGTTGATTATTTCGTGGAAAACATATATGACCGGCTTGTCAAATATGATAGCGAAATAATAGTGAATGTATCGGGAAAATCAATTGACGATTATGTTGAGGTTGCACGCCGCCTGTCGGCTCTTGAGCGGATAAGGGCCATCGAGGTCAACATCTCGTGCCCGAACGTGAAACAGGGCGGAATGGCATTTGGAACAACAACCGACGGAGCGGCCGCGGTTACTCGGGCAATACGCCGGGCCTGGGATAAGACATTGATAGTCAAGTTGTCGCCAAATGTAACATCGATAGCCGACATTGCCCGTTCGGTTGAGGCCGAGGGTGCCGACGCTGTATCGCTGATTAACACACTGATGGGAATGGCCATTGACGTAGAACGTCAACGACCCTACTTGTCAACTATCACCGGAGGTCTGTCGGGGCCGGCGGTAAAACCGGTAGCCGTTCGCATGGTGTGGCAGGTTGCTAAGGCTGTAAATATTCCGGTAATAGGTCTTGGAGGTATAATGACCGGCGCCGATGCCATCGAATTTATGCTTGCAGGTGCGAGAGCAATTCAGGTTGGAACGGCAAACTTTGTTGACCCGACGACTACTATAAAAATTATTCGTTTTATGGAGGATTACTGTCAACGTCACAACATCAGCGACATCAATGAAATAGTTGGTCTTATTTAGCGCTATTCAACTAATATAAAAGCTAACAAAAACACTACTTAGCATGAATCGTAAACTTATAGCCTTGATAGTTGGAATAATGTGGTGTAGCGGCAATTTTGTCACGTCGGCAAATGAAAGCAACAGTGTGTTGTGGGGTTTGAAAGCCACCGTCAATGCAGAGCTTCCGGGAAAATGGCGCGGCAAAAACAATAGCGTAAAAATGTTTAATCCAGGCTCGGGATTCACAGTGGGTGGCGTTTCAAATATATATCTTGGAAACAATTTCTATATTGAGCCCGGAGTTTCTTTCTTTTACTCGCAATATCGGTATGACCTTATTGTAGGAGGCATTGGAGTTTCCGAAATTAAAAATCCCCGATTAAGCAAACTTGGGATTGAGATTCCCGTTGTTTTTGGCTATACGTTTGACATTAACAATAGTTTTGCGATTAGTGTTTTTACCGGGCCGCAGATACGTTATGCTTTAGGAGGCAGCGTGGGAGTATCAGAGGCAAATCCGGAGGATGACTATGAGTCGCTTTTAATGTGGGACACATACCGGCGCTTCGACTGTTCATGGAAAATTGGAATCGGATTTCCGATAAACAATTTTATGCTCTCAGTTGAAGCCGATTTAGGAATGAATAATTTGATTAAGTCATCACAGATTGCCGGACAATCGACCATGAGTTTCCGTGAAAACCGGATTGGCCTCGGCCTCACCTACTATTTTTAATCATTGCCATCCCGAAAAACAATAAAGAAGAAAACGCATGGCTCTATTATAACTTAGTTACTGTAAAATTACGAAATTTCCTCCAAATTACCAAGAAAATCAGCCACTTAGTTTAACCCTAAATGGCTGATTGTTTTATTTTTATATTCCATTCCCTTATCTCGAACTCACGTTAATTTATTACGTTCGCAAGGTATTAAGGTCGGAAAGTCTAAGTTGTATGATTTGTGTAGACAGTTGGGTATTCCAACAAATCCAAAACGAAAGTGAAGAAGTGGTAAAAGTCTAACATAATGTTGGGCCTTTTTCTTTTTACAGTTTTTCCATTTCGGATATATAATAATAGTTTTGAAATGGAAAAAATACGAAAGAATGTATCAATATTGTGGATGTATCAAAATAACCTTTGGATAGGGATTGATACACTCGTTTTTTTGTATCACATAACCAAAAAGGTTAAAAAGCCACAACTGTAACGATATGTTAAAACATGAAAGCATTTCAATTTACGATTGAGAGGAGGGGTATATACGCAATAGTGTACTATAAAAAACTGACCTATCTATATAATTACGAATAAAATTATTAACTTTGCAATCGCAATCCTTAAAAGGGATGGCAGACATAATGGAAAGTGTACTGCTTTTCTGACTAATGACAAATCACCACCTTGTTATAAACCTAAAGTCAGATATAGCGAACTACACTCTTCCCTTTGGTGGGTATTCATTTTTGAATGCACCATAGGGTGAGTCGCTGTTTCGTGTAATTCTTGCTTTAGGTGCCTTGTGGTGAGGCTGTCATTCGGAAGATTTAACGGCAGTGTGGCTCACCTTTCTTTTATGCCTGTACTAATACTCATAATTTAATCGCATCGCAGAGCCATAGATGCATAGAAAAGAAAAATATGGCATTAATAAACTGTCCCGAATGTGGACATCAAGTTTCAGAACAGGCTCCAACATGCCCATCATGTGGACATCCCATTTTACAGCCATCGTCAAATGTGAATGTAAATTTTAATGATATTAGTAAACCAATTAAGACTTTTCTTGGTGGAGCGGCTTATATCTATTGCCTTATTATAGGTACAATTTTTTCTTTAGGGTCTCTTATGTACATTACTATGCTCCCCTCTCTTGGGATTTTTCAGCTTCTCATTGGGATCGGTCTAATAAGTCTTGGAATCTATTTAAAGAACAAGTTAAACCAAAATTAATTATAACATGAAAAAATGTCATTTACTTTTAGTGGCTGTGGTAGCCGCTATTATTGGTGTGCTGACCAGTTGCACTCCAACATCTTCAAACAGTAACGATCATTCATCCCAAAATGATGACAAGACAGAAGATGCATCGTCAAAAGGTTGGGAATATTTCAAAACAGTAGATGATTTGACTAATGAACCAACCTCTTTTAACGCAATGTTGGAATCTACTAACTCACAACCTTCAACCTACGGAGGAGAAACCAAGCTCATTATGACAGTTCGTTATAGTGTTTTCATTAAGAAAGTGGTAAATTCTGTATCTTTTAATTTTGAAAACGACAATTGTCGCTTTGCACAATTGAAAGGTGGTGGCTTTTTAGCTACTTTCAATGGAGGTCCTGTTATAGAGGATTGGTCATATTTAAAAGAAGGCGCAGGAGATAAGGTGCTTATCATTACCCCAAATCATGTTGAGGATGATAATTCGGCAAAGAGCTTTATTAACAAACTTAAAAATTCAAGTACCTGTAAGATTCAAGTAAATATTGAGAATGTGGGAATGAAAACATTTGAATTTGATTGTGCAGGTTTACAGTGGAATTATGATAACTAAAAAAAATATGATTAAAAGACTTAGATATATTATAGTAAGTATCGCTTCTATAATTATAATTTCTTCTTGCAACACTAAAAGTGCACGAATAGAGGAAGCCTTACAGGCGTATGAACAACTTGCGGATGATATGGTGGAAGCTCGTGAAAACAATGATTTCCAACGTCAAATGGAGATTATTGTGGAGCTAAAAAAGATGGAAGTGGAATATTCCGATATAAAAGGAGATAGAGATTTTAGCGATGCTCAGCGAAAACGCCTCGCAGAAGTAATGGAAAAAATCATTGCAGGAGGCTACAATTTGGATTTCAATCACTATTAATTAATATAACGTGAGTTCGAGATAAGAATATCGGATATAAAAAATAAAACAATCAGCCATTTAGGATTAAACTAAGTGGCTGATTTTCTTGGCAATTTGGATTTTTTGTAATTTTATAGTGCCTAATCACAAGATTAACAAATAATTACGCCATGATTACCAACGACAAAATCACATAAATTTTCATTCGAGCAAAGCTACATAAACTCTACAAATTCTTCCTTGTCATCAGAACTAAAGGAGAGAGCAGAGGGTGGGTCAAGGAGATACAAGGAATATAGCATTTTTACACGTGCCAATGACTCTCGAATATAATTTTTGACTTTATAGAACCTGTTTGGTGGTACATCTGCATCAAAGGCGATGGCAGGCAATTCAAGTCTGTCGGCCATGGCTAATGCCCTTTGGTTATGGTAGCCTTGAGATATGATTGTTATAGTGTCGGAATAGCCATAGTAGTATTTCAGTTTGGCAAGGGATCTAATGGTTGTAGTCCCTTCATAATCCATAAAAATATCCTCCGGATTCACTCCATTGGAAATCAATGAATCCCTCATAGACTTAGGCTCATCACAGCCAAACCGTTCTGTTGCAGTATAATCTCCGCCGCTGACAATAAGTTTTTTCACCTTTCCTGCCATGTAAAGTTCAGAAGCAGCTTTAATCCTGTTGTCAAATGAACCGTTATGTATGCCTCGTGGAGTGATTGGTGAAGTACCTAATACCAGGCCTAATGAAGTAGTATGTGTTTCAGATATACCATTATAGGTTCTTCCTTTGGCATTCCACACTACCCATACATTACATGAAATAATAAGCAATAAGATAAGCCCTACTACCCCACATGATAACCACAAGCATTTCTTATATTTTATCCGCATACGACATCGTTACAATCAAAAGATGAGTTATTTTTATTATCTGTTAATTATCACAAAGGTACAACATTTTTTTGTTAAACGACCGAATATTCGACAATTGCAATAGATTTTGGGTAAGAGTATTACAAACGCCGCAACCGGAGCTGAGTCCGACTGCGGCGCTTATAATGCGTATATTTAGAATCGTCAGTCAATCAGCGCTTTTCCGGTCATCTCGGCAGGCTGTTCGATTCCCATGATTTTCAGAATCGTAGGCGCAACGTCGGCCAACCGACCCGAAGCAACATGTGCGTCGGTGCGCTCGGTCACGTAGATGCATGGAACGGGGTTAAGCGAGTGAGCCGTGTTGGGCGTACCGTCGGGGTTGACCGCGTTGTCGGCATTGCCATGGTCGGCAATGATGATGACTTCATAACCGGTTTCCTTAGCGGCCTCAACAGTATCCTTAACACACTCGTCAACGGCTTTCACAGCCTTGCAAATTGCGTCATACACACCGGTGTGGCCAACCATATCACCGTTGGCATAGTTGACTACAATAAAATCAAACTTGTCGCTGCGTATTGCCTTGACAAGGTCATCTTTAACCTCGTATGCGCTCATCTCGGGCTTGAGGTCGTAGGTTGCAACCTTGGGGGAGGCAATCAGGATGCGCTCTTCGCCCTCGTAGGGGGTTTCGCGGCCACCGTTGAAGAAGAATGTCACGTGGGCATACTTTTCGGTTTCGGCAATGTGGAGCTGGCTTTTGCCGAGTTTTGACAGATATTCGCCGAGGGTATTGTTGACATTCTCCTTGTCAAAGAGGATATGGACTCCGGTAAACGATGCATCGTAGGGGGTCATGCAGTAGTACTGCAAGCCGGGAATTGTCTTCATTCCTGCCTCGGGTATATCATTCTGAGTCAGAGCGATAGTCAACTCCTTAGCGCGGTCGTTGCGGTAATTGAAGAAGATAACGGCGTCGCCCTCCTTGATTGTACCGTCAACGGCCGAGTTGCTTATAGGCTTGATGAACTCGTCGGTAACCTCGTTGGCATACGACTCATTGACAGCCGCAACCATATCGGTGGCTTTCTCACCGATTCCATTGACAAGCAAGTCATAGGCCACCTTGACGCGCTCCCAGCGCTTGTCGCGGTCCATCGCATAATAACGGCCTATGATTGAGGCAACAACGCCCGCGCTTTTGGCGCAATGTGCGTTAAGTTTTTCAATAAAACCGGCACCGCTTCGAGGGTCGGTATCGCGCCCATCCATAAAACAGTGGATATAAACCTTTGGGAGGTTATAATGGGCTGCGATGTCGCAGAGTGCAAACAGATGGTCGAGCGACGAGTGAACGCCGCCATCGCTTGTCAAGCCCATGAAGTGCATGGCCTTACCGGTTGATTTAGCATACTCAAAGGCCGCTTTGATTTGCGGATTTTCAAGAATAGACCCGTCGGCACACGCCTTATTGATTTTCACCAAATCCTGGTAAACAACGCGGCCGGCGCCGATATTGAGGTGACCCACCTCCGAGTTGCCCATCTGTCCGTCGGGCAGGCCGACATTTTCGCCCGAAGCCTGCAGCTGGCTGTTGGGATAGGTTTTCAGCAGATAATCCCAATAGGGCGTTTCTGTCGAATAGATTGCGTCGCTGTGGGAATGGTTACCAATACCCCAGCCGTCAAGAATTATTAACAATGCTTTCTTACCCATATTTTTTAATTTTATTTTCCGCCACAAAATTACTCATAATCTCTCAATAAACACCCCATCCTCCCACTTTTCCTAAAATTTTTACTAATTTTGCGGAATAAAATTAGCCGATAATAAAATACCATAGAGTTATGACTGTTGTAGATAGATTTTTACAGTATGTCAAGTTTGACACACAAAGCGACGAGGCTACAAATCTGACTCCGTCGACTCCCGGGCAGATGGTTTTTGCCCAACACCTTGAAAAAGAACTCCAAAGCATGGGGTTGAAAGATATTTCGCTGGATGAAAATGGCTATCTGATGGCTACTCTCCCGGGGAATAACGGTAAGGAGAATACTCCGACAGTTGGTTTTATAGCTCACCTTGACACGTCGCCCGACATGAGCGGCCGACATGTTTCGCCCCGAATAGTGGAGAAATATGACGGAAGCGACATTACGCTCAATGCCAACAAGGGTATTATCCTATCGCCGAGCGAATTCCCGGAGCTGAAAAACTACATCGGACAGGACTTGATTGTGACCGACGGCAACACGCTGCTCGGGGCTGACGACAAGGCCGGTATTGCCGAGATTATCACTGCGGTGGATTATCTTCAGAAACATCCCGAAATAAAGCATGGCGACATTCGTATTGCGTTCAACCCCGACGAGGAGATTGGCCTCGGAGCGCATAAGTTTGACGTAGAGCGTTTTGGAGCGGACTGGGGCTACACGATGGATGGCGGCGAGATTGGCGAGCTGGAATATGAGAACTTCAATGCCGCCGTCGCAAAGGTTACTTTCAAAGGCCGTAACGTACACCCGGGATATGCCAAACATAAGATGCTCAACTCGATACGCATCGCTCACCAGTTTGCCATCATGCTTCCGCGCTGGGAAACACCCGAACACACCGAGGGGTATGAGGGATTTTATCATCTGATTTCCTCGGAGGGAACGGTTGAGGAGACGACGCTGACCTACATTATCCGCGACCATGACCGCGACCGCTTTGAGCGTCGCAAAAAGGAACTGGAACACCTTGCCCGCAAGATTAACAATGAGTTTCCGGGCTGCGTATCGCTGGAGCTGAAAGACCAGTATTATAACATGCGGGAGAAGATTGAGCCGGTGATGCACGTAATCGAGACGGCCGAGCAGGCTATGCGTAACGTTGACATCGTGCCCAAAGTTGTTCCCATTCGTGGCGGCACGGATGGCGCTCAGCTTTCATTCAAGGGTCTCCCCTGCCCCAATATTTTTGCCGGCGGGTTGAATTTCCACGGGCGCTTTGAATTTGTTCCTATCCCGTCGATGGAGAAAGCGACCGAGGTTATTGTGGAGATTGCACGTCTGGTTGGCGAGCGATGAACGCAACACCAAGAGAGGAACGGCCCCTGCTGATTGTTGTCACCGGCCCGACCGGAAGCGGCAAAACGGCGTTGGCCATAGATATTGCACGCGAGTTTGACTGTCACATTGTTTCGGCCGACTCGCGGCAACTTTTTCGAGAAATACCTATCACGACTGCCGCCCCAACGCCCGACGAACTTGCCGCGGCACCCCATCACTTTGTTGGGAGTCTTTCATTGGAGCAGTATTACAGTGCGGCAATGTTTGAGGAGGAGGCGCTTGCCCTTCTTGACAGCCTGTGGAGAAATAACCGGTATGCGATTCTTGCCGGGGGGTCGATGATGTATATTGACGCGGTTGTAAACGGGATTGACGAGCTGCCGACGATTTCGGAGTCGGTGCGCGACAATGTTTTCAGCATGTATCAACAGAGGGGTCTCGCCGCTATGGTTGACTACTTGCTTGAACTTGACCCGGGGGCAGCCGGGCGGGTGGACCTCAACAATCCGCGACGCGTTGTCCACGCGGTAGAGATATGCATCGAGGCCGGTGTGCCATATTCAACTTTATGCACCGGAAAGCGCAAGGAGCGACCGTTTGATGTTGTCAAGCTTGCCATCGATATGCCGCGCGATGTACTGTTTGACCGCATAAACAGGCGTGTTTACCGAATGGTGGCCGACGGAATGATTGAAGAGGTGACGGCGCTCTATGACCGTCGCCATTTGAACTCGCTTAACACCGTTGGGTGCAAGGAGATTTTTGCCATGCTTGACGGCAAAATGGACCGCGATACTGCTATAGCCCGCATTGCCAAAAATACCCGCGTCTATGCAAAAAAACAAATGACGTGGCTTCACCGCGACCCTTCGGTGGTATACCTTGACGCCTCCCGACCGCTTCTCCCGGCTGCCCTTCAAGCAATCAACAGTCGTTAGAGGCGTTTTCGTTATTTTGGATGGGATATTTTTTGGCGGGGGAAAAATTTTGTAAATTTATAGGGGTATTTTACGGGGAAAAATTGCTAAATTTGCCCCCGGTTTTCATCACAAGAGATTCTATGGAAAAAAGTTTACCCCCTTTCAAGGTTTTTGCAGGCACGAAGTCACGCTATATTGCCGACGAGATATGCCGTGAACTTGGTGTAGAACTTGGCAAAATGAACATACAGCATTTTGCCGACGGCGAGTTTGAGGTTTCGTTTGAGGAGTCGATACGCGGCTGCGAGGTTTATTTGGTTCAGTCAACGTTTCCCAACAGTGACAATCTGATGGAACTGTTGCTGATGATTGACGCGGCAAAACGCGCCTCGGCAAAGTCGACAATAGCTGTAATCCCCTACTTCGGGTGGGCACGGCAGGACAGGAAAGACAAGCCTCGCGTGTCGATAGCTGCAAAATTGGTGGCCGACCTACTGAGCGCAGCAGGTGTAGACCGAGTAATTACGATGGATTTACACGCGGACCAGATTCAGGGATTCTTCAATGTTCCGGTGGACCATCTTTACGGGTCGTCGGTTTTCATCCCCTACATCAAGTCGTTAAAGCTGGAGGATATGGTAATAGCCACGCCTGACGTTGGTGGAGCCAAGCGAGCAAACAATTATGCCAAATATTTCAATGTGCCGTTGGTTTTGTGTCACAAGCAGCGAGCAAAGGCCAATGTTGTAGCCCGAATGACCGTTATCGGCGATGTGCAGGATAAGAATGTTGTATTGATTGATGACATGGTTGATACAGCCGGAACTATTACCAAAGCGGCAGACCTGATGGTTGAAAACGGAGCAAAAAGCGTACGCGCCTTGGCTTCGCATGCTATTATGAGCGACCCGGCTACAGATAGAGTTAACGAATCGAAGCTGACCGAAATGATATTCACAAATTCAATCCCATACACAAAGGATTGCAGCAAGTGTACGATTCTGTCGGTAGCTAAACTGATAGCGGATACAATTCGCCGCGTGCACACCAATCAGTCAATCTCTTCTCAATATTTGATTTAAAGCCTATGATAAGAATAAAAAACCTACTGATGTCAACGTCGTTACTGGCAGTCGCAGCGACAGCTTCGGCCGAGGATGAAGTTATAATAGAGAAGCCTGATTTTGTTCCTGCCGACGGCCGCTATTCGATAGAGGTTCTTGAATCGATAGGGCGTGTTGGAGGCCCGGTTGTGTCGCCCGACGGGAAAAAGATACTCTACGGAGTGTCATACGAAAGCGTTGAGCAGAACAGGTCTAATCAGGACCTCTATGTGATGGATGTTGACGGCGGCAACAAGAGGAGAATAACGCGCACGGCTCGCAGCGAGCAGGGGGCAACGTGGATTGACGGTGGCAAACGTATAGCGTTTATATATCCGGTTGACGATGTTCCGCAGCTGTGGGTTATGGATGCAGACGGCAACAACCGCCGCGCAGTTTCGTCGGTAGAAAAGGGAATCCAAGGATTTCTTTTCTCACCTGACCAGAAGCATGTTGTCATGATTGGCTCGGTGAAGTATTCAAAAGAGGCCCCGGAGGTTTATCCCGACCTTCCTAAGGCAACGGGCAAACTGATTGACGATTTGATGTACAAGCACTGGGATGAATGGGTAACGGAGATACCCCACCCGTTCTTGGGTGACTTTGACGGTGAGAGGGTTGACAACGTTCGCGACATCATGCAGGATGAGCCATACGAATCGCCGATGAAGCCTTTTGGCGGAATAGAGTCGTTTGCATGGTCGCCAGATAGCAAGGAGCTCATATACGTGTCGCGCAAAAAGACCGGTATGGAATATGCGATATCGACTAACTCGGACCTGTATCTGTATGACCTCGCAACGGCGACTACCCGCAATATCACTGAGGGGATGATGGGATATGATACATGCCCGGCATATTCGCCCGACGGGAAATGGATTGCATGGCTGTCGATGGAACATGACGGATATGAGAGCGATAAAAATCGTATTATGGTTATGGACCGCGCTACCGGGGTGAAGACTGACCTTACGGCCAACTGGGATTATACGGTTGACGCTATAAGCTGGAACGTGGATTCAAAGTCGCTCTATTTCATTGCACCCAAAGATGGCGTTACACCTATTTTCTCAATCGACTTGAAGAAGCATGAGGTTAAAACGGTTGCAGACGGAAAGTATGACTATGCAGCGCTGGCTCCGGTTGACAATAAGGTTCTGATTACTATGCGCCACTCTATGGTGGCTCCAAACGAGATTTATTCGGTGAACGCCAAGGGTGTTGTCACCCAACTGACCGAGGTTAACACCGAGCTTCTTTCGAAAGTGAAGATGCCAACAGTCGAGGCCCGCATGGTGCCGACAACCGACGGCAAGGAGATGCTGACATGGGTTGTGTATCCTCCCGAATTTGACAAAAACAAGAAGTACCCGTCGATACTTTATTGCCAGGGTGGTCCGCAGTCGGCCGTAAGCCAATTTTTCAGCTATCGTTGGAATTTGGCATTGATGGCTGCCAACGGTTATGTTGTCATTGCGCCCAACCGCCGCGGCCTGCCGGGTTTTGGAACCGAGTGGAATGCCCAGATTTCGGGCGATTATCCGGGCCAAAACATGAGGGACTATCTCAGCGCCGTTGACGATATGAAACGTGAAAGCTATATAGACTCGGAGCACATTGGTGCCGTTGGTGCAAGCTACGGAGGTTTCTCGGTTTACTGGCTTGCCGGAAACCATGACAAGCGTTTCAAGTGTTTTATAGCTCATGCCGGCATATTCAATACCGAAGCACAGTATCTCGAAACAGAAGAAATGTGGTTTGCTAACTGGGATTTAGGTGGTCCGTTCTGGGATAAGAATAATGCAGTGGCTCAGCGAACATTTGCATCATCGCCTCACAAGTTTGTGGATAAATGGGATGCTCCGATACTAATCACTCACGGAGAATATGATTTCCGCATTCTTGCCTCGCAGGGTATGATGGCGTTCAACGCTGCCCGATTGCGCGGAATCCCAACAGAAATGCTTATTTTCCCCGATGAGAATCATTGGATTCTGAAACCGCAGAATGCCGTCATGTGGCAACGTGTCTTCTTCAGCTGGCTTGACCGCTGGCTCAAAGATGAGAAATAGTATCTAAAACTTCACAATACAAGAGGGTTGCTGCATGGGCCAAACATAACTCAACAGCAACTCTCTTGCTTTATAAAGATGTCAAAATCAACATTACGAAAGGAACTTGCCGGCTTTGACGCAGAACAACTTCGCGAAATTATTCTCGACCTATATTCGGCCAAGAAGGAGGCGAAGGAGTATCTGGATTTTTTCATCAATCCGGATTTGGATAAGCTGAATAATAAGACATTGGAGGCTCTTGGGAAGGAGATTGGGCGCGTCAAGAGGCGATATGTATCACCGCGATGGACACGCGTCAATGCGCTTATAAAGAATTATGCTTCGCTGAATCCAGGAGCAGAGCATGTAATCAATATCTATTGGAGCGCCGTAAAAATAGCGGCGGTAGAGATGACACACTACTATGTAAGCCCGACTTTTGAACCCGGCTTCTTTAAGTTGTTTGACAAGATGCTGGAATATGGCGACAAAAATCAGGTATTAGACATAGTTTTGCCCGATGTTTTAAAGTATATCGACAATACAACTGGGAGTTCTAAAAAGTCGATACACTATATTGGTATAAATCTCAAGCAGAGACTTGAATTGTTTCGCCCGTCGATGAGATAGGCGTTTATTATCAGAAGTCGATAAGGTTGTAGTGGCGTCGAGCGTAGGCGCGTGTACAGCGATTGAAGTGCCACCACTCGCTGCCAAGGGGCTTGAAACCGCCATGAACCATTACCTGACGCAACAATCGGCGATTGTCAATCTGAGTTTTTGTCAAAATACCGCGTCGCAACATTGAGGCCTCGGTATCGGTGTGTGCTTCGGGGCCAAGATGGTCCACCGGCGTGCCCATATCAAGTTCCGAACCGCCGGCATCAACGATTGTCAGGTCGACAGCCATGCCGTAATTGTGCAGTCCTCCCCCATTCCGCGGATTGCTGACGTATCTTGCTTTGGATGTGCCCTGCACTACCTTATACATCAGACGCTGGGCACTCATTGGTCGCGATGCGTCATAAATTTTCAACCGATATCCGGGATGGAGTCTTGAGAGTTCGGCCTGAGCCGCGGCGAGCGATTTGGCAGCAACAGGATGAAGATAGGCGCGTGTCAGCGTGTTGTACAGTTTTACTCCGGTGAAATTGTCGGCACGAGCATACATCAAGGAGACGATGACATCGGGGGCAGCTGTCGTCACATCGACAAGCCCGAATGCTTCCATGCGGTCGTTGTCGTTCCGGGCAAGCAAAGGCAGCGTTGCCAACAGGGTTGTCAGCAACGCTGCTATCAGTTGTTTCATCTATCAAGAAATTAAGATTGATGGGCAGGCCGCAGAAGGTCATTGACCACCTTAACGGGGTTGAATGTTTCAATGGGAACTTCAACGAAGATTGTGTTCCAGTCGCTCATTGCACCATTCCATAAGCCGGGGAGCTCAAGAGCACGAAGTTCACGGCCTCCGGCGCTTTTTGATGAAATGAAACCGGTATCAGGGTCAACATATTGCGGGAGGTTGTAATTGCTGCCGTCGGGGCGCTTAATGTAGCAAATAAGGTCAACGGGATTGAAATGTGTAGCGCTCTTCAACATCTGCTCGTACTCGGGATTGGCGGGGTCAATCTGGGTGCTTTCAAGAATCTGAGGCGATGTTGACCCATCGGCATTGCAGGTGATGAACGGACCGCCACCAGGCTCACCTTCGTTTTTAACCATTCCGCAAACGCGCAAAGGTCTGTCTAATTTAGCCTTAATGTATTGAATCAACTCGGTATTGCCCAGTTTTGTCAACTTGTCGTCGTTGATGCAGAGGGTGTTTTTCATGAAGTCAATTATCTCTGCAATCTGCTGCTCAGAGCAATTACCAGCCTCAATGAGCTTGAGGAACTCTTCCACTTTATCGCGAGCCTGCATCAACACGCCTCCAATAACCTGCTTGTAGCGCACGGTTATATCTCGGCGAGCATCGGGGACAACGTTGTCGATATTCTTGATGAATACAACCGCCGAGTTGATGTCGTTAAGGTTTTCAATCAAGGCTCCGTGGCCGCCGGGGCGGAACAGCAGGTTGTCATCCTGGAGGAACGGAGTATTGTCGGAGTTGACTGCGATAGTGTCGGTAGATGGTTTCTGAGTCGACATGGAGACATCGAACTTGAGGCCTGTACGAGCCTCGGCAGCCGGGATTGCCTCGGCTAATTTGGCTTTAAACAGGGGAACATGTTGCTCGGAGACGGTGAAATGCAGATTGACGATTCCATTGGAGTTGGCGGCAGTCTGAGCCCCCTCGGTAAGATGTTCCTCCAGTGGTGTACGAGAGCCGTCGGCGTAGGTGTGGAATTTGAGGAGCCCCTTGGGGAGGTTGCCGTAGTTCATCCCTTCGGGTTTGACGATTGCAGCAATAATATCACGGTTACGGCCGGCTTTTACGAGCTCGTCGAGCGTGGTACCATACATTTTGCTGACAGCTTCTTTCAGCTCAGGCAGGAATGGCAGCTTGTCGAGATTCTCAATCAACTGGGTAACCGGTTTACCGGGTGCAAGTTCATCTGAATCACCGTCAATGTAGCTGAAGAGTGCTTTAAACATTCGCGAAGCTGCACCAGAAGCCGGGACAAACTTAAGAACTTCGCCACCGTTGTTAAGGTACTGCTGCCAGCGGGCGATTGCGTCATTTTCTTGCTCGGGAGACAGACGACAAATACCGTTGCCAACCGTCGCAGCACTAATGATTTTCAAAAAAGGGAAACCGCTGACAAAGCGGCCAATCTGAGCCTCGGCATCGGCAACCGAGACTCCGCGTTTTTCAAGGAGAGTTAGGTCCTGAGGTCTAAACATAATGTATTTTGAATAATGGTTAAAATTGTCAAATAATGTTGTACAACCCCAAAGATAAAGAAAATTTGATGAATTGCAAACCGTATGTTGCAAAAAGTTGGTGGGTAAAAAAGAGAAATTGGCAATTGGAGGGGATTGTTTGTGAAAAAATGTTAAAATTCATTGAGTATTGGGAAAATGATAGTAAATTTGTGTTGTATAACATAAATTGCTATGGTTGTAATGAAAAGAGCCCTCGAGAAGGTAATACGAGAAGACCTTCACGAGGTATGGTCCTTGCTTTCGGGCGAAGAGAAACGTTTGGTAATAGATAATTTTGAAATACATAATTTTAAGAAGAATCAGGTTATCTATGGAGCGGATGAGGAACCTGAATATCTGTGGGCATTGCTTAAGGGCAAAGTAAAGAAATACAAAGATGGCGTTGGAGGTAGAGTTCAGATACTCCGACTGATACGACCTGTGCAATATTTTGGCTATCGCGCGTTTTTTGCAGGGGAACGATACGTGTCAAGTGCCGGCACGCTGGAGCCGTCGACACTGGGCACCGTGCCGTTGTCGCTTGTAAACGAGCTTATAAAGAACAACAATCAGCTCGCTATGTTTTTTATTCACGAGCTTTCGCGAAACCTCGGCAGCTCGGATACGCGCATAGTGAATCTGACCCAAAAGCATATTCGCGGTCGTCTGGCCGAGGCATTGATTGTGCTTAAGGATAATTATGGATATGAGGAGGATAATGTCACGCTGCGAATATATTTAGCACGTGAGGACCTTGCCAATTTGTCGAACATGACAACATCAAACGCAATCCGTACCCTATCCTGTTTTGTAAATGAAAAGATTATAATTGTTGACGGCCGTAAGATAAAGATAATCAATGAGTCGGCCCTACGAAAGATTAGCAAGTTCGGATAAAGCCGGGGTTGATTCCGGAATTATAGAACGCAAAAAGGATTATATTATGAATGGAGAATTGCCCGTGCTGTTGCTGACAGGATACCTTGGCAGCGGTAAAACTACGTTACTCAACCATATTTTAACCAATAAACGCGGTATTCGTTTTGCTGTAATTGTAAATGACCTCGGGGAGGTAAATATAGATGCATCTCTGATACAAAAAGGGGGTATCGTTGGGCAATCGGAGGATAATCAGGACTTGGTAGCGCTTCAAAACGGGTGTATCTGCTGCACGCTTAAAATGGACCTCGTGGAGCAAATCGCCGAAATAGCGGCAACGGGCAATTTTGATTATGTTGTCATCGAGGCCAGCGGTATATGTGAGCCGGCACCTATAGCGCAAACTATCTGTGCCATACCACAGATGGAAGCGAAGTATCGCCGCGGAGCGTTGCCACGATTGGACTGCATAGCGACGGTTGTTGACGCGATGCGGTTGCGGGATGAGTTTGGATGTGGAGAAAATCTCCAGAACGACCATATTGACGAGGAGGATATAGAGAACCTTATTATTGAGCAGATTGAATTTTGCAACATCATACTGCTAAATAAAATATCGGAAGTCACCTCCGAGGAGGCTTCGCGTATCCGTTCCATTATCCGAGCTATTCAGCCTAAGGCCGAGATAATAGATTGTGACTATTGTGAAGTTGACTTGGTGCGATTGATTAGTACGGGATTGTTTGATTTTGAGGATGTTGCCACCTCGGCTGCGTGGGTTCAAGAAATTGAGGGACACCACGATGACGATGAGGAGGAGGAGGAACATGAACATCACCACGAAGAGGATGAACATCACCACGGTCATCATCACCACCATCATCACCATGATGAGGGAGAGGCAGAGGAGTATGGTGTGCAGACTTTTGTCTATTATCGCCGACCGGGATTCAATCTTAACAAGTTTGACTATTATGTCACCAGGCAGTGGCCAAAGGAGATAATCAGAGCAAAGGGAGTTGTGTATTTTAAGCACAATACCGACATGTCGTATCTCTTTGAGCAAGCGGGTCGGCAAAAGAAGCTGACAGAGGCCGGATTATGGTTTGCAACCGCGCCGAAAGAGGAGCTTGAAGTGTTTATGCAGACTCAACCCGGCCTTGCACGCGATTGGGACCAAACGTATGGAGACCGCATGATAAAGATTGTAATTATAGGGCGCAATATGGATCGTAAAACTATAGAGGCAGCCCTTGACGACTGCATTTTATAATAAAGGTTTAATGGGCAGGCTAAATTTTGTTATATTTTAACAGCCGGAGGTGTATAGAGTTAAAAATCTGTTAAATTGAGGATTACGATTAATCCTATGCCATAGTTTCTCGTCAAAGAGACAAAACAAGTTAGTTAATCTCTCACAAACAAGAAACTATGAAAAAGAAAATTTTAGGCATAGCACTTGCCACAATGACATTCATCGCACTTCCCTCAGTTGCCGACAATACATCAAAAGCAGGAGAGGCAAAAACAGATACAACCTGTTGCCAGATGCCTCAGAAGCAGGTTCAACGTTTCAATCCTTACGAGGGTCTGAATCTGACCGAATCTCAACAAGCACAGCTGAAACAGCTTGATGAAAAGCGTAAAGCTGAACGCACGGAGAAAATGAAACAGGCAAAGGAAGAACGTAAAGCGGCACGCGACAAGGCTAAGAGTGCCCGCCATGACCTGAAAGCTGCCAAGAAAGCTAAACTTGATGAAATAAAGGCAATTCTATCGACCGAACAGTATGTTCAATATCTTGAAAATCTGGTTCTAAATTCCACCAACAAGGTATCGGCTTCAATGCACGGCAAGCACGTGATTAAGGGAAAAAAGATGCACGGCAAACGGGCAGGGGTTGACGGGAAAGCAATGAGAGGCAAGAAGTCGTCGGCAGCACCCGGTAAACCTCGAGCCGACAGGAAGTAACTGACACCCGCCCTTTATCTATCATAATACCCCCAGAATCCCGAAGTGTAAAAGTTTTCACCTCGGGATTTTTTTATGTGTTTACCAAATGTAGCGCATATTATAATTTCTTGACTCCAAAAAGTGTGTATTCCAAAAAACTACTACGCCTAATAATTGCGCTAACCAAAAGACATAAAGCGACTATAATAATTGAAACTGCCAAGGATATCACTATCTGGATAGCAATCATATTTCCTGATTTCAAAAAAGGTTGCAAAAAAAGGAGATTTGGCAAGAAGAAGAAATGAATCATATATATATCGAGTGTTCTTTTCCCTATATATTGTAGAATTCTACCAAGCCTATGATCTGAAGTTAGATGCTCTTTATAGGAATGGAACATGGCTATTACAGTCAAGATAGCACAAAAAGTCAGTGGTATATTTGAGACCAATTTACGCAGATATGGATAATTTAAATTAAAACTATCATCTAAAGCTAAAACTTGGGAACTAATCCATCCGATAATAATAAAGGTTAGAAAACGTGTGTTATTCAAGATTATAAAAAACTTTGTTTTGTACGTTGAGCAAATAACACCGAAAGCAAAATACTGAAAAAATTTAATCAGCTTATTCCATTCAAAAAATTTCCAAATCCAAATATCGGAAGTTAAATTACAAAAAATAAGTCGGCCTTTTATAATTAAGGCTGAACATTCATTAAAATTTCTCACAATAAAGTTCACAAGAACTCCGGAATGGGTTAGCATTATGTTGAAAACGCGGGAAGTTTTTCAAAATTTATTAACAGGCGATTTTTAAGGCAAATTATGTAGTATATTTGCAATCAGAAAAACAAATATTATGCCACAGAATAACAATAACCGACAAAATAACCGTCGCCAGGCACCTGTACATAATCCGCTGTATGACCATGGCGGCAGGGTGCAACCACGCGATAAGGAGCTGGAAGAGGCTGTACTTGGAGCTTTAATGCTTGAGAAAGATGCCTATACAATAGTGTGTGACTTGCTCAAACCGGAGAGTTTTTATGAGCCGGCAAACCAAAAGGTATATGAAGCGATTGTTGCACTGGGGGCCTCGCAACGACCTATTGATATGCTAACTGTCACGGAACAGCTTCGAACCAACGGCACGTTAGACGAGGTTGGCGGTCCGGTCTTTATTACAGAACTGACCTCACGAGTGGCTTCGGGAGCACACTTAGAATATCATGCTCGTATAGTTGCACAGAAATACCTTGCACGAGAATTAATTACATTTGCATCAACAATCGAGGCGAAAGCGTTTGATGAAAGTAATGATGTTGACGATTTGCTACAAGAGGCCGAGGGCAAGCTGTTTGAAATATCGCAGCGCAATGTCAAAAAGGATGTCACACAGGTAGACCCCATCATATCACAGGCCATTGAACAGATACAAACAGCCGCTAACCAAACGTCGGGATTGAGCGGTATTCAGAGTGGCTTCCACGAACTGGATAAATTGACATCGGGCTGGCAGCGCTCTGACCTCATAATTATTGCAGCACGCCCGGCAATGGGAAAAACAGCGTTTGTGCTATCAATGGCAAAGAATATGGCTGTTAATTACAATATTCCGGTGGCTATCTTCTCGCTTGAAATGTCGAACGTGCAGCTAATAAACCGTATGATTTCAAACGTGTGTGAGCTTGAGGGCGAGAAAATAAAGAGCGGCCAGTTGTTACCTGTAGAATGGGACCAGCTGATGTCGCGCGTCAAAGGTTTATATGGCGCACCGTTGTATATTGACGACTCGGGGTCTCTGTCGATTTTTGAGTTGCGAACGAAAGCTCGCCGCCTAGTTCGCGAACACAATGTCGAATTTATTATCATAGACTATCTTCAGCTGATGAATGCATCGGGAATAAAGGTTGGCAGCCGCGAGCAGGAGGTTAGCTATATTTCTCGATCGCTTAAGCAGCTTGCAAAGGAGCTGAACATACCAATCGTGGCGTTGTCGCAGCTTAATCGTAGTGTGGAGGCACGCGGAGACGGCCGTGACGGTAAACGCCCTCAATTGAGTGACCTTCGCGAGAGTGGAGCGATAGAACAGGATGCCGATATAGTATGCTTTATTCACCGACCTGAATACTATCTGCGCTCGGGCACCGATGCAGCCGGCAATGACATTCGCGGATTGGCTGAGTTTATAGTGGCAAAGCATCGTAGCGGCCGTGTGGATGATGTCAAGATGAGGTTCAGAAACAAGTTTGCCCGATTTGAGAACTGGGAAGATGATCTGTCGACTGGCGGTATCGGACAAACAGTTGATTCAAGTCTGAACACATTTGACACCGGAGCTATACCGCCACCAATGCCGCTTGGAGGTGGAACTGCCGACATTCTTACCCCGATGCCCGACGAGCCGGCTCCGTTTTGATTTGCAAGCCATACACAAAAAAGGCGAAATTGTCGGAATCAACAGTTTCGCCTTTTTTGTGCACTTATAAGTCTTTATTTTCTAAATCTTTTCTTCAAACGAGCTATGAATCCTCTTCGCGGGGTATCGTTGCTGTAGCTGTATCCGTAACCATAGCCGTAATTATGTTTGCTATAATAGCCATAGCGACGATAACTGTAGGCTCGGGTCTTAACATTGACGCCATTCATAACTATATAGCATTTGCTTAATCGGCCATTGCCAACGGCTGTGTGCAGCACATCCAACCCTTTCTTTGACAGATAATTGGCACGCGTAACATAGAGCTGAAGGTCGGTCAGCGGAGCGATTAACAAGGTATCGGAAACAACTCCGATAGGAGCAGAGTCCAAAATGACGTAATCAAAACGCTGCCTCAGATCATCAAGCAATTTCTCCATGTTTTCGCTCATCAAAAGCTCATTAGGATTGGGGGGAACCGGGCCACCAGGCAGGATGTACAGATTCTCATGCTGATCGCTCTGGCTAATCATCGAATCGAGATTCATATTGTTTCCCGACAGATAGCTCGTGACACCGACGTCGTTGGTCCGATTAAAACGATGAGCCAACATTGGCCTGCGAATATCCAAACCAACAACAATGGTCTTTTTGCCGGCAAGGGCAAATGTTAAGGCGATATTACTTGATATATATGTTTTACCTTCGCCGGCTATCGTTGATGTGACAAGAATAATCTTGCGGTCATTGCTCATCATGAATTGCAAGTTGTTTCGCAGGAGTCTGAATAGCTCGGCAATAGCCGTCGATTCGCTTTTTGACACAACAAATTCTTTTGTTCCGTCGCTCAAAGGTATCTCACCGATAATGGGAACCTTTGTAGCTCTTGCCAGGTCATCTTTATCCTTGAATATGGGGAAGAACATGAAACGACAGAAAACTATCAAACCCGGAATCAGCAAACCGATTATCAGCGCTATGGTATAGGTACTCTGCGGCTGCGGCGAAACAATACCACCACTTGCCGGATTATCTATCAAACGAGCCTGAGGAGTTGCAAGCGTTTTCTGTATAGAGATGTCTTCTCTCTTTTCAAGAAGGAAGTTATACAGATTTTCCTTTACATTTTGCTTTCGGATACGCCCGAATAATTCGCGTTCATTTACCGGGATTGACGACAATCGAGAATTGGCCTCGCTTTCTTGCCGTGCAATACTATTGCGCTCTGTCTGAATGCTTCCACGCAGATTCAGGATACTGCGATAAATTTCATTCTTGGTACGAGCTATATCTTCTTGTAGATTCTTTATTATCGGGTTGTTTTCAGTACCACCATCGAGCAATGCAGCCCGCTGGGCAACTTTCTTGTTATAGGCTGATATATAGGAATTAACGGTTGCATCATCTATCACCAACGGAAGCGATGAATAATCGTCCTGAGAAGCAACAACTTTCTCCACGTCGCTAATTATACGCTGACGCAAGTCGATTTCGGCCAAACGCTGGTCGGCTTCACGCGAACGACCCAAAGCCGTCGACGTTTCAGAGCTAATATCGATAATTCCGGTTGAGCGACGATATTCCTCCACATCACGTTCCGCGTCGTTTAGTTCTGATTCAACCAAAGCAAGACGTTCAACAATAAACTGCTCTGTCTGCATCGCCGAACGGTTTTTCTCATTCCAAATATCCTGATTGTAAATCTTAATCAGTGCATTAATAACGTCAATTCCTTGAGTAGGAGAAGATGTATTACAATAGATGTTTACAACGGCTCCGGTGCTTTTGGCAAATCCAAGATTAAGAGATCCCGACAAACGTGCCGCCGCACTATAGGGGGTCTCTATGATTATTTTGTGCTCTCCATTGATTTTTGATACAGACGGGGAGGCTTTCAAAATCAAGGTACCCTGACTCAACTCAATCTTTACGGGTAGTTTTGACGTTTCAAAGACCTTCTTTTCAACTACTTTACCCAAATTTGACTGTAGCTGAAAATGATACTTACCATCATCAAAAGTGTACTTAATATTGATGGGAGATGTCAAATTATACAATGATACCGAGTCCAGTTGTGCTATGACCGGATTACTGCCATATTCAGTATGGTCACGAAAACGACCAACGTAATAGTAGGAATAGGATAGATCCAAACTTTCAACAACCTTAACAAGATTGTTTCTTGATTTCAATATCAGCAGCTCAGCCTGGTCAATGTAATCTTTTATGTTTAATAATTGAGAACGACCGGCAAATACGTTTGAAGAGTTTGTATTGTCTTCATTCTTCAGATAGATTGAAGCCTGAACAGAATAAATAGGCGTTACCCCCGCAAGATGATACCATGCAACACAAAGGCACACAATAACTGAAAGCACAAACCATTTCCAATTGGCCAGAAATTCAAGGCAAAGGCCAATGATATCAAATGGTTGCTGTTCCTGACCATCCTGTTGTTTATTTATCTGATTTTCGTTATCTGTCATGATTGTAATGAACTTGAATAGCGGATTTAATCGTTTATTTCTTTACCAAATTGGCAATTGTAAGACCAAGGCCAATTATTGATGACGCACCACCAACGATACTAAGAGTAGTTGAATATGCCTTTGGCAAAGCCCACGAACCGTCAGCTGCGGTCTTGTTAGGCTCAACATATATCATATCATTCTGCTGGAGCTGGAAATACGGTGAGATTAGAAGATTTTTATCCTGGAGGTCCAACCGCACGATTTCTCGAGTTCCATCATAATTGGTTCGTATCAGCATTACGTTGTCACGCCGACCTTGTATACCAAGATCCCCACACATAGATATAGCTTCAAGTATGTTAAGCCGCTCGTTCTCGGCACGCACAACCCCGGTTCCAACCTGGCCGAGCATATAAACGTGGAAATTGGTAAGACGCATATCAATAGCCGGTTTTTCGGTAAGATATTTAGGCCACAATTCGCGTTGAAGTTTTTCTACAGCTTCGCTCTTTGTCATCCCGGCAATATGGATAGGTCCCAATATGGGAAAATCTATATATCCATGTGAATCGACAAGATAATTATAAATACTGGCATCGCCTCTCGCCGCTGTGTTGGAGCCAACCTGCCCGTCGTAATCAACCATAACACCTTTATTGAACGGCATTGCAGCCTGCGTACTTGTAGTAGTAACAACAATATTAAGTAGATCACCGGGGGCAAATCGGGGCTCGGCGGCCGGCTGAACTTGATTTAGAATCTCAGCCGGAATGGTTTCGGCGTCAACTATATACGGAACTTTCTTGGCCGTGGTACATCCAACCAGTAAAGCACCGATAACAAGCGATAATCCCAAAATTGTCTTTTTCATTACTGTCTTAGATAGATTATTTAGATTCAAGCTGCTGTTATGCGCTGATACACACAAATAAGCTCTGCAAAGTTACAACAAATACTTTTAAAATAAGCCATATATTGATACTAATTTCTACCTACACGTCAACAACAATTGAACAACGATTGGTTTCTTCTGTAAATCAAACAGTTATATAATACAAAAAAGTTTCATTGCATTAATGTCAAAAAAAAAACGTCATTCAAAAAAAATGTTGTAATTTTGTAGAACATTTCCATGGTATAAGTCTTAAGTTTAAATGTTAACATTGTCGATTATTGATGCCGCAGCCATATTTGACTGGGTAATAGCTAATATCAACTATTGGTGGGTGTTCCTGCTGATGGTCATTGAAAGTTCTTTCATCCCATTTCCCTCGGAGGTAATCGTGCCACCGGCGGCTTATCTTGCCGTAACCGGAGGGAACATGAATGTCACGGCCGTAGTTGTAGTAGCGACAGCCGGTGCTATTGTTGGCGCGTTAGTCAACTATTTCTTGGCTATCTGGATAGGAAGACCGTTAGTTTATAAATTTGCAAACTCCAATATAGGCCATGCATGCCTGATTGATGAGGCAAAAGTGAACAATGCCGAACGGTATTTTGAGCAACATGGAGCTATATCCACATTTATAGGCCGTCTGATTCCGGCCGTTCGCCAGCTTATTTCCATTCCGGCCGGGCTTGCCAGAATGAATATAGGCAAGTTTATAGCGTTTACCGGACTTGGAGCCCTGCTTTGGAACGCCGTATTGGGGGCCCTTGGCTATTGGCTTGGAAGTACAGTACCGCTTAACGACCTGTATGTCAGTGTTGAGAAATACAACACCTATCTCTCCTACTTTGGCATAATAATTGGTCTTGTGTGTGTGGCTATCATAATTCGTAATGTACTAAAACACCGCATAAAATGATACAAGTAGCTCCATCCCTTTTAGCTGCTGATTTCTCTAATTTGGAGAAACAGATTGCGTTTGTCAATGACTCAGAAGCCTCGATGCTTCATTTGGATGTCATGGATGGTGTTTTTGTTCCAAACATATCATTCGGATTCCCGGTTATCAAAGTGGCATCTCGTTTGTCGACAAAACCGTTAGACGTGCATCTGATGGTGGTTCAACCTGAAAAATGGATTGACCACATGAAAGATGCCGGAGCCGACATTATGAACGTACACTTTGAGGCATCCAGTCACCTGCATCGCACTATTGAAGCGATTATAGAGGCGGGGATGAAACCGGCTGTCACGCTCAATCCTACAACGCCTGTGGATATGCTTCGCGACATAATTGGAGAGCTGTATATGGTATTGTTAATGTCGGTTGACCCTGGTTTTGGCGGTCAGGAGTTTATTCCAAACACATTAAGAAAAATAGACAGGCTCAAAGAACTTATCGCGGCCACCGGTTCTTCTGCATTGATTGAGGTCGACGGTGGCATAAATGAAACGACCGGTCGATTGGCCTCAGAACATGGCGCAGACATTCTTGTCGCCGGGAGCAAAGTTTTCAACAGTCCTAACCCTGTTGAAATGATTTCTCGTTTGTCAAGACTATAATTCCCTACTTTACAAAGAGTCATTACTCTAAGAATTTCGTATAAATACAATCTACTCTACTTCCCTGATGGACAAGCACGATAATACAAACGACAATTACGATTTCGATTTTTTGGAACCGATGAGCTACACTCCAGGTCAGCGCTATCAGAAACCGGAGATTAACTCCGTAAATAGCGAAGACGGATATCTGTATGATTCAACCTCGCAGACTCAGCGGTTTGAAAACGAGTCTTATATGAATGATACCGAAAGAGAGCATCACACCTCTTCCGGGAAGCGTTCTCGCACAAACGCAAGCACAAAAGAACAAATCGAAATTCAAAATAAAATAGAGCATAAAGTTCGCCTATCCAGTATCTTCACGGCAGTTACCGGTCGCCGTTTGTCAATATTTTTTGGGGTCATATTGATTCTTGTTGCCGCATATTTGTTGATTATCTCCATTAGCTACTATTTTCACGGGGCCGAAGACCAAAGCATTGTATCCAACGTCGGAGCCATTGAACGGGTTATTGATGGAGGGCATGATGAGGTCCAGAACACCGGGCATTTCGTTGGAGCATGGTTGGCCGATAAACTTTTATCGCAATGGCTTGGAATAGGGTCATTTATCCTTATATTTTATGTAGCAGCCGTAGGCTTATCGTTAGTCAGAGTAAGGCCGTTCAAATTTTGGAATCTGACATCACGCTGCTTTTTGACTGCGATAGCTGTTTCAATCATACTTGGTTTATTTAGTGTAAGCCTGTCAGAAAGCGTTGGCACACACATTTATCCCGGAGGATTACACGGGCATGAGTTAAACCGGATGATTGTAGATTTGGCCGGATGGTGGGGAGCAATCGGCGTGTCTGTTTTAATGGCAACAATAGTAATCTTGTTGTTTTTGACAGACATCAAGGCGGCATATAGAGTCTATGTTAGCCGTATGGATGAACATCGCAAACGAATGGCTGAGCGTCGAGCCGAGCAAGAGAGACTTGAAGCCATTGAAAACGAGCGCAAAGAAACAGAGCGTAAAGCACGTGAAGCACAACGCAAAGCGCGCGAAGCCGAAGAGAACGCAAAACGTGAGGCCGAGGAGCAAGCCCGTATTGCCTCTATTAACGCTGCAAACGAGGCCCGTACAACCGAGACCGACCTGTTTGACATCGACGATGAACCGGTTGAGGAAAACGACGTGACAAAACAAACCCGGCAGATGCATGAAAATGACACTTCTGATGATTCAATTTTTGACATACCTGCCGACGACAATCTCAACAATGCAGATACCGATGAAGTTGAGTTTACAATAACACAGGGAGAAGTAGACCAGGCAGAAGAGATAAATCGCAATCCGGATGAATATGATCCTACGGCCGATTTATCAAACTTTAAATTTCCCCCGCTTGACCTTTTGAAAGAATATGAAGTCAGCGGAAACAGTGTTGACGAAGCCGAACAGGAGGAGAATAAAGAACGTATTACAAAGACATTAAACGACTACAAGATAGCCATTTCCTCTATCAAGGCTACCGTCGGACCAACCGTGACACTGTATGAAATCGTACCGGCCGAAGGTATACGCATTAGCCAGATTAAAAAACTTGAAGACGACATCGCCCTGAGCCTTTCTGCCCTGGGTATCCGTATCATCGCGCCTATTCCCGGGCGAGGCACCATCGGTATCGAAGTTCCGAACAGAGACCCGCAGACGGTGTCAATGCGTTCGATAATCGGCTCTAAAGCCTTTCAGGATTGCCATTACGAGCTTCCGATGGCTATGGGCCGAACAATCTCCAACGATGTCTTTATCGCCGACCTTGCCAAGATACCCCATCTGCTTGTAGCCGGCGCAACCGGTACGGGTAAATCAGTTGGGCTTAACGACATCATCGCCTCGCTACTTTACAAAAAACATCCGTCACAGCTCAAGTTCGTGATGATAGACCCTAAGATGGTTGAGTTTAGCCTATATCGCAAAATTGAGTATCATTATCTTGCCAAATTGCCCGACGAGGATAAAGCAGTCATTACCGACGTTCATAAAGCGACGGCGACACTCAATTCGCTCTGCGTTGAGATGGATAACCGCTACATCCTGCTCGAGGATGCCAACCAGCGCAATATCAAGGATTATAATGAAAAATTTGTCCAGCGCAAACTGAATCCGGCCAAAGGGCACCGCTATCTGCCATATATTGTGGTAATTGTTGATGAGTTTGCCGACCTTATAATGCAAGTAGGCAAAGAAATTGAGACCCCGATTGCACGTATCGCCCAAAAGGCTCGTGCTGTCGGCATACACATGATTCTCGCAACCCAGCGCCCGTCGACCAACGTCATCACCGGTGTCATCAAGGCCAACTTCCCGGGGCGTGTTGCTTTCCGCGTATTCCAGATGGTAGACTCCCGAACTATTCTGGACCGCCCGGGCGCAAACCAGTTGATTGGGCGCGGCGACATGCTTTTCTCCACCGGCGGGCGCATGGAGCGCGTTCAAGCGGCGTTTATCGACACTCCTGAGGTAGAGGCCATCTGTAACGCCATTGAAGAGCAGGCAGGTTATCCAACGGCCTACGAGCTGCCCGAGTACGTACCCGAAGAGAGTGAAGGAGGCCCGGTAGCATCGGCATCGGCCGGTGATGTTGATCCTCTCTTTGAAGAAATCGCCCGACTTGTTGCCACCACCAATCAAGCCTCGGCCTCGTGGATTCAACGGCGGTACTCTATAGGCTACAACCGAGCCGGGCGCATTATGGACCAACTCGAAGCAGCCGGAATTGTAGGTCCGTCGCAGGGAGGCAAGCCACGGCAAGTTCTTGTTGACGCAGTTCAGATTGAACGGATACTTGGCTCATCTGTTTCAGATTAATTTACCTACATAGAAGATATGATGAAACGTTTTACAGTTATATTATTTGCGATATTATCACTTTTTTCACTTTCAGCCGAGGAGAGTGCAACCGCCCTGATGGAGCGCGTATCTGCGAAATTTCAGGCGGCAAAGTCGGTCACGGCTTCATATAGTTTAACCTCATCGGGAGAAAGCCTGTCGGGCACGCTTACGGTGTCGGGCAACAAATATACAGTAACATCGCAAGCACTGTCGACATGGTTTGACGGAAAAACACAATGGAGTTATTCGCCGGCAGCTCGTGAGGTTAACATCACCGAACCCACGGTCGAGGAGCAACGCCAGGTAAATCCGTTTGCCATTATTACATCGGTCAACAAGCTATACACTGCAAGCTATGATGGCGCGGCAAACGGTCGAAATCGGAAAGTTGTTCTGACACCAAAAAACCGCAAAAGCGACATTACCAGAATAGTGATAACTATTGACACAAACACTCTGTTTCCCAGCATTATAAGCATAACCGACCGCAAGAAACGCGCTACAGTTATAAAAGTCTCAAAAGTTTCAATTGGCGGTAGCCTGCCGATGTCTACATTCACCTGGGATTCAAAAAAATATCGTGGCGTAGAGGTTGTAGACCTTCGTTGACATTACCATTATTACAGTTCTACAAAATATTTTAACAAAGATGAACCAGATAAAGACAAAATGTCTCATTATAGGCTCAGGCCCGGCCGGCTACACTGCCGCTATATACACTACACGCGCTAATCTGTCACCTGTTCTCTATGAAGGTCCGCTGCCCGGAGGCCAGTTGACACAGACAACCGAGGTGGAAAATTTCCCCGGTTATCCCAATGGAATCACGGGACCAGAAATGATGAACGACATTCGGGAGCAGGCCAAACGATTTGGAGCAGACATGCGTCAGGGCCAGATAATTGATATTGACTTGTCAACCCGGCCGTTTGTGGCTCATGCCACCGATGATACCGAAATTGTGGCCGATACGGTCATAATTTCAACCGGTGCAAGCGCACGTTATCTGGGGCTCCTCGACGAACAGAGATTCAAGGGCATGGGGGTTTCGGCCTGTGCCACCTGTGATGGCTTTTTCTATCGCAAAAAGCGAGTTGCCGTAGTTGGCGGAGGCGATACAGCCTGCGAAGACGCTTTGTATCTGAGCGGAATTGCCAAACAAGTTTATTTAATTGTTCGTCGCGACGTGTTCCGTGCATCAAAAGTGATGCAACAGCGCGTGATGGAGAAAGAAAACATCGAAGTGCTGTTCAACACCAATACAATAGGCTTGATTGGCGATGAATATCTCGAGGGAGCTCGACTTGTTGAACATCGCGGCACGGCACACGAGCGTGAATATGAGATTGAGATAGACGGCTTTTTCCTCGCGATAGGACATCAGCCAAACACTTCGCTCGTCGACAAATGGATTGACCTCGACGAGCAGGGCTATATCAAAGTTGCAGGCAATACAACCCACACAAATGTTGCCGGAGTCTTTGCTGCCGGCGATGTAGCCGACCCGCGCTACCGTCAGGCAATCACTGCCGCCGGCAGCGGTTGCAAGGCCGCTCTCGATGTAGAGCGATTCCTCATGGAAAATTAGAGCGCTTGGCTATGGCAAGTTTAATGCAGATTGAGGGCATAACCAAAAGTTATGGCGACCGGCTTCTATTTGGGGATGTGACTTTCGGGATATACGAAGGTGACAAAATTGGAATAATCGCCAAAAACGGAACCGGGAAAAGCACCCTTCTGAGAGTTATCTGCGGCAAGGAAAGTGCCGATTCAGGCCGAATAACATTATCGGATGGCGTTACTGTAGGCTTCCTGGAACAGAGCCCATCGCTGGACCCCAATCTGACGGTCTTGCAGGTTTGTATAGGCAGCGAGGAGAACGAACTGCCTCGAGTTATAAGCGAATATGAAACAGCGCTGACGGCCAATGATGAGAACAAGCTCAAAGAGGCCATGGCTGCAATGGACTCAGCTCAGGCGTGGGACTATGAAGACCGCCTCAAACAGGTCTTGGGCCGACTGGGCATACACAACATAAGCGAGCGAACGGGCAACTTATCGGGAGGTCAACAAAAGCGTGTAGCCCTGGCCCGCGTCATCCTTGACCGGCCTGACCTGCTGGTTCTCGACGAGCCCACCAACCACCTTGACATCGAGATAATCGAATGGCTTGAAGGCTATCTGAAACGGCAGCGAATCGCCTTGCTCATGGTCACGCACGACCGCTATTTTCTTGACCGCGTCTGCACTAAAATCATAGAAATTGACCGGGAACAGATATTCACCTACGAGGGCAATTATGACTACTACCTGCGCCGCCGGGCCGAGCGTATAGAGGCGATGACCGGAGAACTGGCAAAAGTAAAGAATCTGTTGCGAAAAGAACAGGAGTGGATGAGACGCCAACCACAGGCGCGTGCCGGGAAGGCCAAATACCGTATAGATGCCTTCTATGACCTCAAAGAGCGCTCACGGGTGCGTCTTGACGAAAAAAACGTGAATCTGAACGTCAAGTCAAGCTACATCGGCTCCAAAATATTTGAAGCGAAAGGCGTCAGCAAACGGTTTGGAGACAAAATAATACTGGACAACTTTACCTACACCTTTGCGCGAGGTGAAAAAGTGGGGATAGTAGGCAACAATGGCGCCGGCAAGTCGACAATGATAAAGATGCTTCAGGGGCTCGTGCCGGTTGACGCCGGAGAGTGGAATGTTGGCGAAACCGTTCGCTTTGGGTACTACAGTCAGGATGGGATAGAATTTAGAGAAGACGACCGGGTTATCGACGCAATTACTCGCATTACAGAGGAGGTTGTTGTCAACGGGGGCGTAAGTTACAGCCCCATGCAGTTTTTACAGCATTTTCTTTTCAGCCCGGCCGACCAGCAAAAATATATCCGCACCCTCAGCGGCGGCGAACGTTGCCGGCTCCATCTGGCAGCCGTCTTAATGTGTTCTCCCAACTTTCTGATACTCGACGAGCCAACCAACGACCTGGATATAGTGACATTGGGAATCCTCGAAGACTATCTTCGAGACTTTAAAGGCTGTATTATAGTCATCAGTCACGACCGCTTTTTCCTCGACAGCATTGTTGACCATGTTTTTGTAATGGAGGGGCAAGGCGTTATCAAAGATTTTCCGGGAACATATAGCGACTATCGAGCCTGGAAAGAGGAACAAGCACGGCTGGAGCGTCAAAATGAAATGCCGCCAACAACCGCTAACGATGCAAAAAGAACGCGAGTAAAAGAACGCAAACTGACGTTCAAGGAGCGTAAGGAGCTCGAGGCATTAACCCTCGAGATAGACGCATTGTCGGCCGAAAAAGCCATGCTGGAAGACCTTTTTAACAAAGGTGAAGCCATCGATGATATTGCGGTTAAATCGGCCCGATATGAGGAGTTGCAAAGCCTTTTAGACGAGAAAGAACTGCGATGGCTTGAACTCAGCGAGATTGACAGCTAAAACCAACGCATTCCTACATCAGCCGCCGCCTCCCACACCGCCCCATCAACGCCAAATAGAAGAATATCAAAAAATGAATTATGATAAGAAAAGCGAGACTCCGTGACCTACCACGGATAATGAATATATATTCCGAGGCCAAAAAATTCATGCATAAGTCCGGGAATAAAAACCAATGGATAAATGGCTATCCGTCAGAAGAAATAATAATGAAAGACCTCGAGAATGGAAACCTTTACGTCGAAGAGATAAATGATACGATAATCGGTTGTTTCGCTTTCATTATTGGAATTGAACCGACCTATCATAAAATTGAAGGAAATTGGTTAAACGATGAACCATACGGTACAATCCATCGCGTAGCTTCCGACGGCAGTACGCGTGGGTTTTCCGACAGATGTTTTAAATTCTGCAAGTCTAAAATCTCCAATTTAAGAATAGATACACATCAAGAAAATAATCCAATGCAGGCTGCTATAAAACGAAACGGATTTCAGTATTGTGGTATAATTACGCTTTTGAATGGTAGCCCTCGTCTTGCATTTCAACTCAATTCGAGTAGTAATACATAGGTTTTATAACCATTAAAAATGAGACAGAGGCGGAATGACGTCAGAGAAAAACCGGGCCGGCTCAAACGATAAGAACCGGCCCGATTTAAGAGGTAAAAAGAGTTGACGATTATTCGTCTTTAACAAGATTAAATTTAGCTGAAATTTCTTTCTGCTCTATCGCTTGAAGAAGATTGAAACGACGCTTCTGCGGTATATACCCTGCCTTTTCACATGACACCTCAATCTGCACATTTCCAGCGTTCTCGAACTTAAGACCGCGAATATCAAACGATTCGGTTGTCTCGTAAGGTGTTGTACCCACATAAGACGAGTTTGTATTCTTAACATCGGGAGTAGACGAAACTACGCGCCACGACACATCGGCTCCGGCTGGAGTAGAGAGGATATACCAACGTATTACGGTGTGCTCAAGCGCAGTATTGCCGTCACCAACAACTTGACGTTGTCTCTCTTGGTCGGCTCGCTTGTGAACTGCAAGTGCTGAGGCAATACCGTTCCAGTCCATTGATTCAAGCGCCTTTGTATAAGCTTTATCCAACGCTTTTACTATTCCCTGACCAGCAGCCATCTTATAACGACCTCTTGATGTTTGTTGTAAAATAACCTCATTATCAGTGTTTGATAATGTATAGTCAAGAATAACAGCGGCACGGGCATTGCTTTTCCCATCGGTCAGTTTAAATTCTTTTACACGTACTTTTAACGAATAGTCGGATGATTTATCACGCCCGATAGTAATACCCTGAGAGCGAATATATGTAGACATACTACTCTCTACAAACTCCGTTATCGTAGGAGTAAATTTAAAATGATTTCTTTGCGCACCCGATAATTCTGAAGCATCATAAATGTTTGAATTGGAAACATCTGAACTTACATAGAGAGTCAATCCGTGACTCAAATTGTTATATCGGTTTTCAGGGCGAGCCGTGCAGGAAAGTTCGTACGTAATGTCTTGACTTTTCATGTTCATTGTAGCACTTCCACAAGACGATAGTAAACTTAGTGCGAATAATGCCGGAACAAATTGTTTAAAAAATTTCATTTTCATTTCTTTCCTTATGTCTATGAACGAGATAAAAATTTAGTTGGTTGTCTTTATTATGATAAGTTTAGCACTGACTGTAGTGGTATATTCCACCTTATTGTGGCTTAAATTTTCAACTTTGGTAATGGTTACAGGCTCAATAACACCGTCGGCATTGTAGTCGCGAGCGGTCTCAATAATGCGGGACATAGCAACACGACGGGCAAATTCTTGAGGAGAGGGAACTACCGTTAAAGTTGATTCATGGTCGGCAGTGAAATAACCAAAAGATGCCATTCCTGAAAAACGTTCAAGAGACCAACCTTTGGTCAAACCGTCATTTTTAAACACATACGAAAAATTACCATCTCCATCGGTAATTATAATTTCAGAATTTTTGTACTCACATACTACCGACGCCGACTCAGTGACAGTTTTTAATACATCATAATCCCCTTTACTGAGATTCAAATTTTCAACAGTTACTGCCGATGCAGAACTAACAGAATGAGGAATAAACATATAGCTTCTCCCTCCTCCACATGAATGGAGCAACATTGCTGCAGACACTACAACAAGTGCCATAAGCGTTCTAAAAAATAAATGTTTCATTTTGTTTTTTTTGTGCCGCGGTCTTCCCCTCGTTGGCGTTTGATTATAAAAAAAGCGTAGGAATCTGTATCTTGCCATCCTACTCTCTGAGGCTTCTCGCATTGCCCTATCAATGTCGGATGGCAACGCAGAGCCCACGCCTATATGTAAACACTCTCACGCCAAAATCATCCCTGATTTTAACATAAGCATAGATTTACATACCAACGGGCATCTACCGTTGCTACTCCTTGACATTGATATGAAATTTTGCGAGAATTTCAGAGAGTCAAGAATTAGCGCTGATAAACGCTTTGTCCACAATGTCTGCAACCCACCCCCTCTTTCCCGGACCGGGACTCTGCATGAGTGACTTGCAGCGCAAATTTATAACAATTTCACCATGACGCAAAGAAAATATGTCAATTTTTTGATTGCGCGCCATATAAAACGCATATAAAACCATTGCCCGCCAAACCATTGAGGCTGAAAGGCTATTACAATTTTGGGGAAGTGTTGCTGTATTCAATGAAAAATTTATAATTTTGTAGTCTAAAACATTTTAGAACGATGAAAAAAATATCATTAATCATACTCATTGCGATGGCAATGCTGTCGGGCTTGCCGGCGTTGGCTCAGTTTCGTTATGGCCCGACGGCGTCGGTCGATTTATCCACGCTGCGTTTCAAGCAGGACCTTATACAGGTTGACCGGTCGGTCGGCGCATCGGCCGGTATTGCTGCCGAAATGATGTTTCCCGGTCTTGGATTCGGCCTGGACCTTGGCGTGCGCTATCAGCAGCGCGGCGCGACGCTACATCTTGGCGACCGGTTGATATGGGAATCGCAGGGCTATGGCGCCGAACGCTCCTATCTACACTTTATTGACATTCCCGTTCATTTAAAATTCAAATACACTCGTCTTAACGGGTTTGAAAATACAATTGCGCCATTCGTGTATGCCGGGCCGACGTTCAGCATCCTTGCCGGCCACAGCAATATCCCGGCGCTGGATTACTCGGGCGGCGAGGTAGGTATCGAGTTTGGTGTCGGCGCCGAGTTGTGGAACCACTGGCAAATCTCGGCTTCATACGATATGGGCATGACATATACGATGAAGACCAAGTTGCTCGAAAACTTCAGCGCCCGTTCAGGGACTTGGGACCTGCGTTTAACCTACCTTTTCTAAAGCAGAATATCTGTTTCACAATCATTCAGTCAATTATCAATTATGAGCGACCAAAGATACAACCTCCGCGGTGTCTCGGCTTCAAAAGAAGACGTTCACAACGCAATCAAAAATGTAGACAAGGGTATTTTCCCGGGTGCTTTCTGCAAGATTATTCCCGATATATTGGGGGGAGACCCGCAGTGGTGTAACATCATGCACGCCGACGGTGCCGGCACGAAATCGTCGCTTGCCTACGCCTATTGGCGCGAAACGGGCGACCTGAGCGTGTGGCGCGGAATTGCCCAAGACGCCTTGGTGATGAATCTTGACGACCTGCTATGCGTTGGCGCTACCGATAATATCCTTGTGTCATCAACCATAGGTCGCAACAAGATGTTGATTCCGGGGGAGATTATCTCGGCAATCATTAACGGCACGGAGGAGTTGCTGGCCGAGCTGCGTGAAATGGGTATCGGCATATACAGCACCGGCGGCGAAACTGCCGACGTTGGCGACCTCGTCAGGACCATCATCGTCGACAGCACCGTTACGTGCCGCATGCGCCGCGAGGATGTCATTGACAACTCGCGCATCAAAGATGGCGACGTGATTGTTGGCCTCGCATCATCGGGACAGGCAACCTACGAGAAGGCCTACAATGGCGGCATGGGCAGCAATGGGCTGACCTCGGCCCGTCACGATGTATTCAATAAAAGCGTCGCCACAAAGTATCCCGAAACATACGACAGCGCCGTGCCTCATGAACTCGTATATTCCGGTTCCAAGAATCTGACCGACCCGGTTGATGGTTCCCCCATTGACGCCGGCCGCCTCGTGCTGTCTCCAACAAGAACTTACGCTCCTATCATTGCCCGAATTCTTAAAACGATGCGCCACGACATTGACGGAATGGTTCACTGCTCGGGCGGGGCGTTGACCAAGGTTATGCATTTTGTCAACAACAAACATGTCATTAAAGATAATCTCTTTGAAGTGCCACCGTTGTTCCGTCTTATTCATCAGGAAAGCGGAACCGACATGGCCGAAATGTTCAAGGTATTCAACATGGGCCACCGCATGGAGATTTATGTCAAGCCCGAGAAAGCTGATGAGATTATCGAAATTTCAAAATCAATGGGCGTTGACGCCAAGATTATTGGGCGGGTAGAAGACGCTCCTACCAACCGACTGACAATCAAGACCGATAGCGGAGTCTGGGAATATTGATGACCTCAAAAACCTATTATCAGCTCCTGCCGGCAATGATTGCCGCGATTATCGCAGTTATCATATCATTGGCCGGATGTGGCAATAGTTCAACCTCCCTAATTGAATCAATTGACACAATCAAGGTTGTGGATGTACATTTCAAAATGCCCGACACTTTGCGCGTCGGCACTCTTTACAGCCCTACATCCTATTTTATCTACCGCGAGGAGGAGATGGGTTTTGATTATGACATGATTACACGGTTTGCCGCCGACAAGCGTGTTCCTCTGAAACTTAAGATAGCAACATCCTTATCGTCGGCCATTGAAATGCTTGATTCGGGCGAAATTGACATGATTGCCTACGAGATTCCTATTACAGCCGAATACAAGCAGGGCGTTGTTTATTGTGGCGTCGAGCGTATTACATCCCAGGTGCTTGTACAGCCCAAAAACAAGGATGGCTCGCGCATTGACGATGTCACTGGATTGGTTGGGCGTGACGTGTATGTCGAGAAAGACTCCAAATATCAGCACCGGCTGGCCAACCTGAATGAAGAGCTTGGCGGCGGTATCAAAATTCACGCCATCGACCGCGACACGCTTATTACCGAGGATTTAATCGAAATGGTATCGTCGGGGGCTATACCGCTGACGGTGGTCGACAGCGACATTGCCGAGATAAACAAAACCTATTTCAACGACCTTGATATTACATTGGAAATAAGCTTTCCGCAACGCGCCGCGTGGGTTGTCTCTCCCTCAATAGCCTGGCTTGCCGATACCATCAATTATTGGACCCGTATGGAACAGCCGTCAACCGAACGGGCGCGTTTGCTCAAACAGTATTTTGAGCGCAGTAAGATTGAAAACCGGCCGGCCTTTGATTTCAACTTTGCAAACGGTAAAATTTCGCCTTACGACCATCTGTTCAAGCGATACGCACGCGAAATTGGCTGGGATTGGCGTCTGCTGGCCGCCCAGGGGTATGTCGAAAGCCACTTTGATTCAACGCAGGTATCATGGGCCGGAGCGAGAGGCCTGATGCAGATTATGCCGTCAACAGCCCGTGCATACGGTTTGAGCGCCGACATGGTCACGGATAATAATGCAAATATCGCAACCGCAGCCAAAATAATCAGCGACCTCGACAAATCACTGAAATCCAAGGTCCCCGACGGAAGAGAACGGCTTAAATTTGTCGTCGCGGCCTACAATTCGGGAATCGCGCATATTTATGACGCAATAGCCCTGGCCAGCAAATATGGGCTGAATCCACGCTTATGGGAAGGTAACGTGGCCCAAGCTGTTCTGATGAAATCCAAACCCGAATACTACAACGACGAGGTGTGTCGCTACGGTTATTTCCGCGGCAAGCAAACTTACGATTACGTTGAAGAAGTATTCAATTTCTATGAGAAAGCCGAGCACAAAGTTCCTCGGTAACAAATATTGAAAATTAACAACAAAATATAAACAGAATGCTATTATGAAAAAACGGTATTTAAGCACGGCCATCGCCATAACGCTTGCATGCTCGATGGTGACAACCTCCTGTATCGGCAGCTTTACAATGTCAAACAGCTTGCTGTCATGGAACAAATCAGTTGGGAACAAAATTGTCAACGAAATTGTATTTTTCGCATTTTGGCTTCTTCCGGCCTACGAGATTACATTGCTGGCCGATGTCCTTGTGCTCAATTCTATAGAGTTTTGGAGTGGCAGCAATCCGCTTACATCATCTACAAAGGTTGTTGACGGTGCCAACGGCAAGTATTTGGTACAACAGGACCCCGACGGGTATACAATCAAGAATCTTGAGGATGAAACACAAATAAGACTTGACTATGACGGTGATGAAAACGCATGGGATATCGTAGACCCCGAAACCGGAGAGGCCCGACGCCTGATGACGTTTGTTGACGACACCCACGTAGCCGTACCGTCGCCCGACGGCAGCGACATGATTGTTGAGCTGAGCCAAGCCGGCGCATTTGCCTATCAGCAGATTATCACAAACACTGCGCTGTCAATCGACTGACCTTTTTGCAATCACTAATATACCAAGGCGACCCGCTGCATTTCTGTTCATGCATCGGGTCGCCTTGTTTTGATGGTATACAGGAACGTCAGTCGCCCATTGTGCGGAGTAGCTCCTCGTTATCTTCGGTGCGCTCCATACGGTCCTTGATAAACTCCATTGCCTCAATTGAATTGCGGTCGCTCAGGAAACGGCGAAGAATCCACATTCTATTGAGTGTTTCGTTACGCAACAACAAGTCATCCCTGCGGGTAGATGAAGCCATGATGTCAACAGCAGGGAATATACGCTTGTTAGATAGCTTGCGGTCCAGCTGGAGCTCCATATTTCCGGTACCCTTAAACTCCTCAAAGATAACCTCATCCATTTTGGAACTTGTCTCGGTTAAAGCCGTTGCAATAATGGTCAGCGACCCTCCGTTTTCTATATTTCGAGCGGCTCCGAAGAATCGTTTCGGCTTCTGAAGCGCATTTGCATCAACACCACCCGACAGTATTTTACCCGACGCCGGCGCACACGTATTATACGCTCTGGCAAGTCGCGTAATCGAGTCAAGGAGTATCACGACATCGTGCCCGCATTCAACCATTCGCTTAGCCTTTTCAAGCACTATTCCGGCAATTTTAACATGACGGTCGGCCGGCTCATCAAACGTCGAAGCGATAACCTCGGCATTTACACTGCGGCTCATATCGGTAACCTCCTCGGGGCGCTCATCTATGAGCAATATCATTATATATGTTTCGGGATGGTTGGCCGCAATAGCATTGGCTATATCCTTAAGCAAGATAGTTTTACCAGTCTTGGGTGGAGCGACAATCAGTCCGCGCTGCCCCTTCCCTATCGGAGAAAACATATCCACAACACGAGTGGATAGATTTCCTACGCCTCCCGACGTAATGTCAAATTTTTCATTGGGAAAGAGTGGTGTCAAATGTTCAAAGGCCACGCGGTCCCGTATGAATTCAGGCGAGCGACCGTTAATGCGGTTAACTCCCGTCAGCGGGAAATATTTCTCACCTTCGCGCGGAGGCCGCACGGTTGCTTCTACCACATCGCCGGTTTTTAGCCCATATTGCTTGAGCTGCTGCTGAGTCACATAAATATCATCGGGCGAGGCAAGATAGTTATAATCACTGGAACGAAGGAATCCATATCCTTCCGGAACTATTTCAAGCACACCAGTTGCCTCTATAAAATTATCAAAGTTGTAACGCGGCTGTTGCGGCTCAAATTGTTGACGGTTATTCTTTTTGTTCTTCTTGTTCCGATTTTGCCCCTGCTGCTTCTCAATCATTTTCTGCTGCCCCGGCTCACCTATGATTATAGGAGCGGTTGCTGCGGCTAATGCTGCAGCTGCGGCAGCCTCCTCTTTCTCTCGCTGAGTTCGCGGAACAAATCGTCTCCCCTCTGCCCTCGGAAAAAATGAGCCAAACGACGATTCCCGCGAATTATAATTGCGTTTCTGCGAACGGAATGCTGATGGATTATCATTTCGGCCCGACGGGTCATCCTGCTTCGTTTCTTGTTCGGCCTGAGATTCTGCCGATTCAGTAGGCGCTACATCTGCCGGTGTTGATACCTTTGGAGCCACCTCTTTATCCTCAAAAGTCTCTTGTAGCGGAAGTTCAAGTTGTGACTCCGCATCTGCTTTTTGTTTCGGCGGCCTGCCGCGTCGACGTGGCTTAATATCAACCTGTTCCACAACCGGCTCGCTCGACGGCTCAACAGGCTGAGTCTCACCTGCACCGGCAACATCTTCCGTCGGTTGTTGCTGATTTTTAGGCTTGCGACCCCGTTTTTTAGGCTCTTTAAACTCCTCCTTAGCCTCTTCCGTCGATTCCTGTGATTGTGTATCGGGATGAGTTTGCTTTGAAGAACGGCCCCGGCGTGTTTTTTTACCCTCACCGCCAACAGCTTCTGCCTTTGCCAACGACCTCGCCTGCTCATCCAAAATGTCAAATACAAGCGTCGACGGGTCTACATTTTTAACTTTTTTTACGCCAAGTTCCTCTGCCAAAGACCTAAGCTTATCGGCCTCCATTGCCTGGAGCTCGTCAATATTATATTTTTGCATAAATTTATGATTAATCCTATTTCTGGATTTTAATGAAATTACTTTGGAATATCGCATACTACACAATCCATCAACTTCACGGATTGACCCTTGCGACAAAACTAACAATTAATCTGGCAATTTAACAACGACAACGGTAAACACCTGATTGTCAACTCATAGAAAGAAGCGGTTTTGCTGTAATTCAGTATCATTACCATGTTTCCACACAAAAAAGAAACTCTCTAACCGCATTTTACAGCGCAAAGATAGTAAATTCTTTTCAAATACAATATATTTCACAAAACTTTACGCAAAACTTTTACGCGAAACGCTCGGCGAAACACGGACAACCCGGCAAGCCTATGATAAAGCCTGAGGCCGATAGAATTAGGTGGTAATAAAAGCAGCGATTGAGTCGATGAGGGCGGGAGAAGCCTGGAGACCGATGCGGTCGGGGATGATGAGACGGTCGCGATTGTGCAAGAATGCAGCGAGGGAGGAGGCGTCGGTAGCAACGTTGACCAACTGCAACTCGCCGAGGCGGCGGGCGGTAGCTGCCTGGTGCTCATTGCGATGTTCTTCAAGCGCGGCCTTGCGAGGGAAGATTATCAGCGGTTTGCAGGATGTCAGCGCCGATATAATTGTACCCATCCCGGCGTGAGAAACGACTACCGAAGCGTTATTAAAATACTCGGCAAACACGTCTGGTGAGACAAAGTCAACAACCTCAATATGGCGCGGGATATATTTCCCTTTCAAAGTTTGGGCAATAATTTTCTCGTTAATTGATGGGGCAATGGAGTCGATTGCCTCAATCAACCTGTCAAACGGTGCCTGCGTTCCTACTGTAACAAAAATCATAGTGAGCTGAACGAGTTAGGTTTGAGATAGATTATTTAAAAACGTTCCCGACAAAAAGGGTTTTTCCGTCGGCCAAATCAGGCCATTGTGTATAAGTGCGGGAGGCTATCCACCGGGCAACTCGCCCGCTGAACGACAGTTTCTCGGCGTTGGCAATAGAGTCAATCCAGATAGTTTTGATACCAAATAGCCGCGCTGCAATGATTGCTGCCAAACCGGGAGCGGCGCCTGTGGATATGACAGCTTGCGGTCTATTTTTGCTGAAATAGCGCAGGAAGCCGAAAAACGACGGAAAAATTCTGAGGGGATTCCAGCGCGAGAAATCGGTTGTCAGCACAAAGTCTGAGCCATCAACCATCGCTGCACATTTTGGATTGGTCGACGAATAGATTATCGTGAAACTATCAGCCAATCCGCGAGTTATGCGCAATAATTGAATCCAATGCCCCCCAAAGGAAGCAACGGCAAAAATGGTTTGTCGGGATGTCAGATTTTCGAGCTGCATAAGCGATTAAACAGATATTCCTGCAAAGGTAATATTTTTTTAGCTATTAACACCCCTAAAATGTAAAAAAACTGCCAAACGACGCGAAATAAATATTTCAATGGAGGGTTTCAATGAAGGCAATAAAAGCATAACACAGTTTTAATATAAGCGAGGCCAAATCGGCTATAAAATGGAACTCGGTAATTTTTAGAGCGATAATTTGTAGCATCATTGACATTTTTATCATATCCGTGCCGAAATCTCGCAGTTTTTCCATAAATTTGCGTAACTTATTTTGTTGACGTATATTTATGCAATTCACACAGCCAGGTTTCGGTTTTTTCAATAGAAAACCATACAAAATCGGAGTGGCGCTCAGCGGCGGCGGTGCTCGCGGTTTTGCTCATGCAGGCGCATTGCAAGCCCTTGAGGATATGGGTATTAAACCCAATCTCCTTGCCGGTGTAAGCGCAGGCTCGGTGGTGTGTGTGCTATACTCGGCCGGAAAAACGCCTATGGAGATTGTCAAGGCCTTTTCCGAGGCAAAATTCTCCGATTTTGCCCGGCTTGGCGTTCCTAAAGATGGTTTTTTCAAGCTCGACGGCTTTAAGAAATTCCTCATCGAACAGCTTGGCGAATATAAAAACATTGAGAATCTTCCTATTCCAACCGTTATCGGGGCAACAAATATTGACACATGCAGTGCCGAATTATTTGAAGACGGTGAGATTACCGAACGGGTACTTGCCTCATGTGCCATCCCTTTGATTTTCAAGCCACAGCGCATCAATGGCAATCATTATGTTGATGGCGGTGTGTTACACAACCTCCCGGCCTGGGCAATTCGCAGCCGCTGTAAGTATCTCATCGGGATTAATTGCAGTCCCGTTATTCAAAGCCGATATAAAGCTTCTCTTGTCAACATTGCCTATCGGTCATATAACATGATGTCACGACAAAACACAAAAAGTGATTTAGAGTTATGTGATTTAGCCATTGAGATATTGAACATCGCTGATTATAAAGTGTTTAATTTACGAGAAATTAAAAAAGTTTATCGTGCCGGTTACGAGGCAACGATGGAAGCGTTGATTGCCAACGGCTTTAAATCGCCATCAACAATCAAGAAAAAGAAACGCTTTCGTTTTCCATTCTAAAAATAATTTTTGACATGAATAACAAACCTATAATCTACCAACTTCTCCCTCGCCTATTTACAAACTACAACGATAACTGCCGGCCCAACGGCTCCTTAGAGCAAAACGGAAGCGGTAAATTCAACCTTATCACATCTAAAGTTCTCGCCGGAATAAAAGAGCTCGGAACAACCCACGTTTGGTACACCGGCATTATTGAGCATGCCACGGCAACCGATTTCAGCGAGTATGGTATAGAACGTGACAATCCACACGTGGTCAAGGGTATAGCCGGCTCACCATACGCCATCAAAGATTACTATGACGTCAATCCATTCCTCGCCGACAAGGTCGAAAACCGCATGGCAGAGTTTGAGGCCCTTGTCAAGCGCACCCATCGCGCCGGCATGAAGGTTATTATTGACTTTGTTCCTAACCACACAGCACGTCGATACCGCAGCGATGTAGCCCCCGACGGGGTGGCCGATTTTGGTCAGAATGACAATACCGAGCTGGGATTTGACGCCAACAACAACTACTATTATATTCCCAATCAGATATTTGCGCCATCACTCGACCTTGGCAGCGACGGGAATGCCTACGTTGAATTCCCCGCCAAAGCAACCGGAAACGACGCATTCACCGCTTTTCCCGGATGCAACGACTGGTATGAAACAGCCAAGCTAAACTACGGTCGCGACTATGGCAATGGCTCCAACCATTTCCAGCCCGTGCCCGACACATGGTTTAAAATGCTGAACATCCTGCGTTACTGGTGCTCCAAAGGCGTCGACGGATTCCGCTGCGACATGGCTTTCATGGTCCCGACCGAGTTCTGGCAATGGGTGATACCAAACGTAAAGGAACACTATCCCGACGTGATTTTCATCGCCGAAATTTACGATGTCGCCCTATACCGCCGGTTCATCTTCAATGCCGGTTTCGATTATCTCTACGACAAAGTAAACCTATATGATACCCTGCGCGATATCCAGTGCCATCACCACTCGGCCGCGCGCCTTACCAACTGCTGGCAGACGGTTGAGGGGCTCGAGCCCTACATGCTCAACTTTCTGGAAAACCACGACGAGCAGCGTTTTGCATCATCGTTCTATGCTGGCGACGCCTCGCTCGTTCTCCCCTCGCTCGCCGTCAGCGCATTCATCGGAACCGGCGCAATGATGATTTATGCCGGGCAGGAACTTGGCGAAAAAGCCGCCGAAGCCGAGGGCTTTAGCGGACTTGACGGGCGCACGACAATTTTCGACTATTGGAGCATACCTACATTGCGCCGCTGGCTCAATCGCGGAAAAGTTGACGGCGCCGCCCTTAGCGAAGGGGAAAAACAACTCCGCCGGCTGTACATCAAAGTGCTGAATATCTGCAATAGCCAGCCGGCAATCCGTTCAGGCCGATTCTTCGACCTGATGTATGTCAACTACGAGAATCCAACCGTCAACCCCCATCGCCAATACATCTTCCTGCGAAGTTATGCCGGAGAAGCCGTTCTCGTTGCCGTCAATTTTGCCGACGCTCCTGTCAACCTGAAAATCAACATCCCCGGCCACGCGTTCGACTACCTCGACATTCCCGAGCACACCGTCACCGCAACCGAGTTAATCGGCGACGAACAGGCCGAGAAAACAATCTCGCGCAACAGCCCGTTTGAAACCACAGTCGCCGCCCATGGAGCCGTCGCCTGGCTGCTCCCCCACCGGTAATCTTAGCTACTTTTTACGCCGCGTTTTCGGGTCGCCAAAACGCCGTGACGGATAAAGCCGCTCTATCAGGTCCGCCCGATGCATTCGGCGCAGAGACGCAACTATCTCATGTCGCTGCGACGAGTCCCACCAGAAGAAATATTTACGCTGTGCCTGCTTGTCGGCGTCACTCCGAGCCGTGAAAACCTTCTCCCCCGTGTAGGGATGTATTCCGCTGTAATAAATCTCTGTTGCCAGCGTCATCGGCGTCGGTGTAAAGTCTTGTACCTGCTCAAGATGAAAATTAAGCTGCTTGGTTTCAACAGCAAGCTCGGCCATATCCACCTCACGACATCCCGGATGCGACGAAATAAAATACGGAATCAACTGCTGACGCAGACCCGCCTCCCTATTAATCTTCTCAAACACAGCGTTAAACCGATGGAACAACTCAAACGACGGCTTGCGCATAAGCTTCAACACCTCGTCAGAAGTATGCTCAGGCGCAACCTTAAGTCGCCCCGATACATGGTGTTCAATCAATTCTCTAACGTAACGGCCATTTGTTCTGTCTACACGCCCGTCGCCGGTTTGGTGCATCGCGAGGTCATACCTCACGCCGCTCCCAACGAACGATTTCTTAACCTCCGGCAGCGCATCAACAGCTTGATATACATCCAATAGCGCCCGGTGGTCACTGTTCAGATTAGGACACACTCTCGGGTGAAGACACGACGGTCGCACGCATTTTGCACACATTCCCCTGTCGCGGCCTCCCATCCGGTACATATTTGCCGACGGACCGCCAAGGTCACTGATATACCCCTTGAAATCGGGCATGCGGGTAATCGCTTTCGCCTCCTCGACTATCGACTGCTCCGACCGCGACGCGATATGCTTCCCTTGATGCGCCGAAATTGTGCAGAACGCGCAGCCGCCAAAACACCCCCTGTGCATAGTGATAGAGTGGCGTATCATTTCGTATGCCGGAATTACCTTTCCGCGATAGCGCGGATGCGGGAGGCGAGTATACGGCAGCGCATACCAGCGGTCCATCTCTTCGGTCGACATCGGCGGCCACATCGGGTTGATTTTCACCATCTTCTCCCCATGTTGCTGCCACAAGGTAGCTCCGTGTATTCGATTACTCTGCTGCTCGATATGTCTGAAATTATCCGCCTGCAGCGCCTTGTTTCTTAAGCATGATTCAAACGAGTTTAACACAATGTTTTCATCGTCACTACTCGTTGGAGCCTCCTCCGTCGACGTCAACAATGCCGTCTGCGCCACATCGGTCAGCGATGTTACAGGCTCGCCCGATGCTAACCTCGCTGCTATCTCTATCGTCGACTTCTCCCCCATTCCATACGTGATTATGTCAACCGGCGCATCAATCAATATCGACGGGCGCAATCGGTCCTGCCAGTAATCATAATGGCTGTTGCGGCGTAACGACGCCTCGATTCCGCCGGCCACAATTGGAACATCCGGATATAGCCGGCGCAGTATTTCGCTGTAAACGATTGTTGGATAATCAGGGCGCATCCCGTGGCGCCCGCCCGGAGTATAGGCATCATCGCTGCGACGGCGGCGCGCTGCTGTATAATGATTGACCATCGAGTCCATCGCTCCGGCCGATATTCCGAAAAAAAGTCGTGGCCGACCAAGCTTTTTGAAATCTCGGAGGTCGTCGCGCCAGTTGGGCTGTGGAACTATCGCCACTCTATAACCCGCCGATTCCAGCACCCGCCCTATCACCGCCGCGCCAAACGACGGATGGTCCACATACGCATCACCCGAAAAAAGTATTACATCTACATACTCCCATCCTCGGTCGCGAACCTCTTTCACCGACGTCGGCAAATAAACATCCGCCCGACGCTGCCCCGACGCCTGCCTGCCATCCATCGTTCCGCTCATCACTCCTCGGCTTTTAGTCTATCCTCAAGCGCAATAATCTCGTCGCGCAGGCGGGCGGCCTCTATGAAGTCCATCTTTTTGGCTGCTGCCACCATCTGCTCACGCCGCTGCGCCACCTGTTTCTCCAATTCCTCCCTGCTCATATAACTCATAACAGGGTCGGCAACCACTCCAACCGACGTCACAAATTCCTCGCCATACAGCGGCAAGTCAACCCGTTTGTCGGCCGTTTTTCCATCATGACGACGACGCGACGTGCCACTGTCGCCGCCGCTCTTCTCCATCCCTATCAGCTGCGCCCTCGCCTTCACTATCGCCTGAGGCGTTATACCGTGTTCCTCGTTATATTTCAGCTGAATACAACGGCGCCGGTCGGTCTCGTCTATCGTTTGCTGCATCGAGTCGGTTATCTTATCGGCATACATTATCACGCGGCCGTTCAGATTACGCGCCGCGCGGCCAACTATCTGCGTCAACGCCCGGTTGGAACGCAAGAATCCCTCCTTGTCGGCGTCTAATATCGCCACAAGCGACACCTCCGGCAAATCAAGTCCCTCGCGCAGCAGATTCACACCCACAAGCACATCATAAATCCCGGCGCGAAGGTCATCCAATATCTTTATTCGGTCAAGCGTATCCACATCGCTGTGTATATACGCCGCCTTGATTTGCAATTTCAGCAGATAATCATTCAGCTCCTCGGCCATACGCTTGGTCAGCGTCGTCACCAAGACTCGCTCATTCACCTCCACTCGCTGCTGTATCTGCTCTATCAGATGGTCAATCTGATTCAACGACGGGCGAACCTCTATTACCGGGTCAAGCAATCCCGTTGGCCTTATCAACTGCTCTACAACAACCCCCTCGCTACGTTCAAGCTCATAGTCGGCCGGAGTCGCACTGACATACAGCATTTGTGGGGTCAGCCGTTCAAATTCCTCAAATTTCAGCGGCCGGTTATCCAATGCGGCAGGCAACCTGAATCCATAATCAACTAAATTCATCTTGCGCGACACGTCGCCGCCATACATCGCCCTGATTTGCGGTATCGTCACATGACTTTCATCTATTATTGTCAGAAAATCTTTCGGGAAATAATCCAGCAGACAGAACGGGCGCATCCCCGGCTCCCTGCCGTCAAAATAGCGGCTATAATTCTCTATTCCCGAGCAATGACCTATCTCGTTTATCATTTCAACGTCATAGCTCACGCGCTCCTGCAACCGCTTTGCCTCCAGCTGTTTCCCCTCCCGTTCAAAGGCTGCCACGCTGTCATTCAAATCCAGCAATATCTGCGCCAACCCCGCGCCGACGCGCTCCTGCGATGTCACAAATATATTTGCCGGATAGATTTTAAACGAATCATGATTGCCCAGCGACCCGTTATCGTCGGGGTGGTATGTCGAGATTGACTCTATCTCATTTCCCCAGAAAACAACGCGCAAAACTATCTCCTCGTATGCCAGGCGGATATCCACCGTGTCACCCTTCACTCTGAACGTTCCGCGGCGCAATTCCGTTTCGTTGCGGCTGTACAGCGAGTTCACCATGTCGCGCAGAAACTTATTCCGCGCTATCTTCTGACCCACCTTTATCTCAACAACATTGCTATGAAAATCTTCCGGATTTCCGATGCCATAAAGACACGAAACCGACGACACAACAATCACATCCTTGCGGCCCGACAGCAATGCCGACGTCGTCGAAAGCCTCAGTCGGTCTATCTCGTCATTAATCATCAAGTCCTTCTCGATATACTTGTCTACGCTCGGTATATACGCTTCGGGCTGATAATAATCATAGTACGACACAAAATATTGAACCGAGTTATTCGGGAAATACTGCTTGAACTCACTGTAAAGCTGTGCCGCCAGCGTCTTGTTGTGCGACAGGATTAGCGTCGGCTTGTTCACGCGCTCTATCACGTTAGCCATTGTGAACGTCTTGCCCGAGCCGGTTACGCCGAGCAACGTCTGTGCCGGCAACCCCTGCTCTATTCCGGCCACCAATTGCTCTATCGCCTGAGGCTGGTCCCCGGTCGGCTTATATTTCGATTGCAATTCAAATTTCATAACTTGCAAAAGTAGCAAAAATTCCACAGCCCGCAAAATAAATGGGACCGTATCCATTTTTTGAATACAGCCCCATTTTGCTATGTTTCAGCTCGCCTTATCTGCGTATAAACTTATAGGCCGAGCGTTCTTTACCCTTATCTACTACCAGCAGATATGCACCCGGTTCCACCTGGTCCATAACGTCGGCTCCGTTCTTACCGTAGCCCTGTCTTACTATCGCTCCGGTATAAATATCAACAACCGTATAAATAGTAGCCTCGTCGCTCGCAATCTCTATCACGCCGCTGCCGGCTATCGACTCATACGCCGCCTTAACCTCCTCCGGCGTCATAACTACAGGTCTGATAACAAACTCATCAATAAGACCATCGTAAGGACGGTCACTCTCGTCGCTGATTCCAAGAAGCAACGGTTCGTAGTTATCGGCGAGCGCACCGGTTTTAACACCCTCTGTGCGTTTTACCTCCTTGCCGTCAACATAGAGTATCACCACCTGCTCCTCATAGTCGCGAACACAAACTATGTGGTGCCACTTGCCGTCAAAAATATAATTTGCATCGGCCAGCTGGCAGTCGGTCTTGCTAACATCGTCGTCTATCGCAAAATCAAGATAACCGTTTTTGCGCTCGAGGCCTATCCAGTGGCCCGTAGTGCCAAGAGACGCGTTGGCCGCGTGAGAACCCTTGAAGAAAATATAACCGTTGTCGTCGGTTGAGTTTATCCAAAGTTCTATCGAGAAACTGCTTTCGCCAAGCTGAATGGCGTCGTATGCCTCCTGCTTGTAGTATGCTCCGTTTTCAAATCGTGCCGCGCCGCCTTTAACACCTTCTGCTGCTGTCGGGACTACATCTCCGGCAACCGCTTCGCCAAACACTATGTTGGGCGTCGTTTCGCCTACCTGGTCCAGCGGATAATATGCCAGGTCGAGACCTGTAGTCTTGTAGCGCTCTGCAACCTTTTCGGGCGTCATAGCGCCGTGATAGATGTATAAATCGTCGAGAGCACCCTTGAACGAGTTGTCAAAATTGACGTTAACGTTACCTATCACAAAGTCCTCGTTGTTGTCGCTGATGTCGCCGGTTTTGTCGTCGGCGCGAGCAACTTCCTTACCGTCGAGATAGAGCAAGAGCTGTTTTTTGAACGCATCGCGAACCATCACTACATGATGCCATTCGCCATCAAAATAGGCTGTTGCGCTGGCGAGTTTGGCCTCGGTTTTGGTGATATCGTCGTCGATGGCAAACGATAGTGCGCCGTTTTTAAGCTCCAGACCAATCCACTTGCCGGTGGCTCCCGTTGCCTCGTTGGCTGCGTGAGACCCCTTGTGTATGATGTATGCGGCATCGTCGGTTGAGTTCATCCAGAACTCGATTGTAAAATCTTTCGTTCCGAGCTGAATATTGTCGTAAGCCGGCTGAACATAATACTGCGTGCCGTCAAACCGGGCTGCACCCGCCTTTTTGCCGTCTATCTTCTCGGGTACCGACCCCACAATCTTTGCCGGCTCGGTGCCCGCAATGTGATTCACAAGAGTTTCTCCCGGGTCGTCAAACGAATAGTAGCCAACGGCAGTCAGTGTATTGTTGCGCTTCACTATCAACTTAATGGTAAACGACACATTTTCATCATTTTCGGCGCCAACAGTCGTCACTGTCACGCTAAACTCTCCCTCTTCGGTCGGTGTTCCGGCCAGCGTACCCTTCTTGCTGTCTGCATCATAGTTCCATGTCAATCCGGCGGGAAGTTCACTCTGTGCCTCCAGCGACGTGCAATTGCGCCCCATCAGCACTACCGGCTCCATCGGCTCGTTAACTGTAACTGCCTGATTGGCCGCGCCGCTCATCAGCATGATTGCTGCCCCTTCGTCAAATTCATCCTCCGGACAGTAGCTCAGGTGGGGCGGCTGGTTGTATGCCGTGTTCTGCCAGGCGATTGCCTCGCGATACTGGCGGTCCTGAAGCAGACAGGTAATTTTGTGATTGGTCGGGATTGTGGTTGTAAAGATGAGCAGGTCGCTCTGAGTCGTTCCGTCATGCAGTATCACCTCCTCGCGCCAGTCGCCAAAGAGGTCGGCCTGAAGGTTCGGAGTGTTCTTTGTGCCGTTACAAGATGCCGCATTGCTATATTGCGAAAAGTCGGCAAGCGTGTTTATCTTGGAGAAATCGGGTGCCGGTTTCTGCACTATACAACCGTCAAGAAGCTCGTCAAGCAGGTCGCCGTCCCAGTAGATTCTGAAATTAATCGCCGGGCGGTTGCTTGCAATCTGTTTGCCATAGCTGTATACGCCGACGTCGCTTGCCGCCCAGTATTCATATCCGGGATAGCTGGCACTGACGTTTGCGGCTATTCCTCGGCCTATATCCTTACCGCTCTGAGGCTTGAAGAAAATGATTTCGCCGGTAGCGGCGTCGCGCATTTCTGTATCATAGGGGTAAGACGCCGCGGTCTCCTCGTGAGGCATGAATACCTGAAGACCGGCACGGTCGGGAAGCATCTTGGCTAAATGGAGTGCATCTCCATGACCCTCGTTGCCGCCGGGATTGGTTCGGTAGAGCACCTTGCCGTCATGGTCAAGAGCACCGCCGCCATAGATGATTTCATCCTTGCCGTCAAAGTCCACGTCACCAACGGTCAACGCGTGGGCACCCTCGCTCCAAAGGCCCTTGTCTTTCTCTTTAGACTCGTGGAACCAAACCTCCTGCAACTTTCCGTCTTTGAAATCTACTGCCCACACAAACGCGCAGCGGTAGTAGCCGCGAGCCATGATTACCGACGGATGCTGACCGTCAAGATAGGCAACGCCGGCCAGATAGCGGTCCGAACGGTTGCAGTAATTGTCACCCCAAATGCTCTCGCTGACATAATCATACCCCGGCTTGTAGGCGATTGTCGACAACTCCTCGCCCGTCTTGCCGCTGAAGCAAGTCAGATACTCGGCGCCGCCGCGAACGTGGCCCAATATCTTGCTCGGGCTGTCGACGTGCATACGATAGTCGTCGGTCTCCTTGTCGCCGTTCATCAATACCCACTTGCCCTTGCCATCCTTTGTGCCGGGAGCGGTCTTGCAGATTAGCTCCGCACAGCCGTCGCCGTCAAAGTCAAACACCATAAACTGGGTATAGTGGTTACCCGAGCGGATATTATGACCCAAGTCGATGCGCCACAGGAATGTTCCGTCTTGCTTGTAGCAATCTATCAGCGTCGGGCCGGTAAAACCTTTCGACGCACTATCTTTCGCATCCGACGGCATCCATTTTACAAACAGCTCAAACTCGCCGTCACCGTCAACATCGCCTATCGAGACATCGTCGGGCGTGAAGGTATAGCTGTGGGGCGTTTCACCATCTGCGCCTACCGAACCTCCGGCCGGGCGCTGCAGGTGAACTTTCTTGTAGGGCGTGCTCCACGCCTCGCATGTGCCACTATCCTTAGTCTCGCCGCCAACGATGGCTCTAACCTCGTAGGTATCCCCGGCAGTGCCGGCTACATCGGTATAGTTTGTTACTTTTGTGATTGGGGTTTCGTTGATTTTAGCATCGTTGCGATAGATGTCGAAGCTCATCGACTCACCATCGCTCATAAGCGAACGCCACGAAACAAAGACACCCTGGTCCGTTGCCACGGCCACAACACCTCGGTTGAGATATTCAGCCTGGGGCGCCGCTGTTGCGCCAAGAGCTGCCATCAGCGTCAGGCATCCAATTAAGAATTTCTTCATGGTTTAGTATTAAAGTTAACAAATTATCATCTATTCCGCAAATTTAGCAAATAAAAACAACATCTCCAAATACCCTCCACTGCCGCCCTCCACTGCGACCCATCACGCCGCGTCAGCCCGGAAAGCAGGCTTCCAAGCCTGCGCC
>JAFLTJ010000049.1 GCA_022510465.1 Muribaculaceae bacterium | reverse complement strand
GTTAAGCGTATTTACCGACACTCTTGTCATCTGTACATGTACAGCGTTTATAATTCTTTTTAGCGGAGTTTTCGACAGCGGCGATACCGGTATAAAATTGACCCAAAATGCCTTAGACAGTGAGCTGGGCTCGGGTGTGGGCACGTTTTTTGTCGCAATAGCCATATTTTTGTTTGCTTTTACAAGCATAGTCGCCAATTATTACTATGGAGAGACAAATCTGCAGTTTATAACATCCGATACCCGTGTAATTACATTTTATCGGTTGACTGTGGGAGGCATGGTGCTGGCCGGCTCGGTGGCGACGCTTGATTTTGTGTGGGCATTTGCCGATATTACGATGGGACTTATGACGGCATGTAATCTCGTTGCAATTGCAGTGCTTGGAAAATATGCAATAATATTGCTCAAAGACTATCGTAATCAGCGACTTAGGGGATATGACCCGGTCTATCATTCGTCAACTCTGCCACAGCTTGATACTCCATGCTGGGACTGAACATAAGAACGTGGTGTTTAATGGATTAGAAATTGGATAAATTCAACAGATATGAAGCATATAATTGAAGCATCTGACATAACTAAAACGTTTGCCAACGGGAAGATTGCGTTGGATAACGTTAGCGTCAATGTTCCCGAAGGGGCTATTTACGGGTTGCTTGGCCCGAATGGCGCCGGGAAAACTACGTTGATTCGCATTATTAACCACATCACGGCTCCCGATGCCGGAACAGTTACCTTTGACGGACATCCGTTGACGCAGAACGATGTTGAACACATCGGTTATCTGCCCGAGGAACGGGGTCTGTATAAGAAAATGAAAGTGGGAGAGCAGGCTCTGTTTTTTGCCCGGCTGAAAGGCTTGAGCCGCCATGATGCAACCATCAGGCTTACACAGTGGTTTGACCGTCTTGGGATAAGCGACTGGTGGAATAAGAAAGTTGAAGAGCTATCAAAGGGGATGGCACAGAAAGTTCAGTTTATAATCACGGTGTTGCATAATCCGAAACTGTTGATTTTTGACGAGCCATTTTCAGGATTTGACCCAATCAATGCCAAAATGCTTAAGGATGAGATACTTGAACTGCGCCGTCAAGGGGCTACTGTAATCTTTTCTTCACACAACATGGCCTCGGTAGAGGAGATATGCGATGAAATTACGCTGATAAATCAGGGACACAACATTCTGTCGGGGAATGTCAAGCAGATACGCCAGGAGTATTCAGACGGGCGCTTTATGCTTGATTTTACGGGTGACCCGGCCCGGCTGGCAGCAGCGTTGAAACCTCTGACAACCGACCTCGAGTTTATTGATTCGCCGCTCGAGGAGGCTTCGCGCCTGAGAATGCATCTTGAACCGGGAACAGATTTGAAGAGTGTGATTTCAACAGTAAATGAAGTAATCGAAATACGTGCTGTCAACCCCGACATTGCGTCACTTAACGATATATTTATCAAGACAGTAGGCGAGAAGTCATCGTTAACAAAAACAGCTGAATAACAACCTTATTTTTCTGAAATTATGGCCTCAAAAATAGGACTTATCACGTCGCGCGAATATATGACGCGTGTAACCAAAAAGAGCTTTATATTGACAACAATCATTACCCCGCTGGCGATGATTGCGTTGATGATTATACCGGTAGTGTTGATGAATCTGGCCGATGACGATTCGCGAACTATTCTTGTAGTGGATGATACAGGCATTATAGCCCCGTCACTATCAAATACAAAGGAGTTTAGCTACGTCAGTGTTGACGAGCCGCTTGACAGTCTGCTGGCAAGGGATAACATAGACGGTATTCTCGCAATAAACGACTCGGTAATAGCCGGCACAGCGCCATTGAGACTTTACAGCAACGGAGCAACTTCTATTTCGCTGGAGGGGAATATAGTTAACCAGGTAAACAATCTAATTGAGGAGCGCCGGTTGAAAGAATATGATATTGCCGACCTCGACAAGATATTGGAGGCTGTCAAAAGCGATGTGTCAATTACGACAATCAGAACCGACCGCAAGGATGGCGATGAAAATGCCTCGGCTTTCGTGAGCTACGGTGTAGGGGTTCTTTTGACTTTTATCCTGTATATGTTCTTGCTTCTGTATGGGCAAATGGTGATGACAAGCATTATTGAGGAGAAAAATAACAGGGTGCTTGAAATCGTTGTCAGTTCTATAAAGCCTACCCAATTAATGTTGGGAAAAATTATGGGAATAGGGCTTGTGGCGTTGACTCAGATAGTGTTGTGGTGTGGATTGCTCACGCTGATGTCGACTCTTGTTTTCCCCATGTTGATGCCGGCCGAGTCGATGGCCGAGTTACAGCAACTCCAGGCGGGGTCGCTTGATATTACGGCATACGATTCAGACGATATTGAGGTTCTGCGAGCTCTCGGAATGCTGGGCAATGTAGGCTATCTGTTGTCGATAATGGGATGGATGACACTGTTCTTAATCGGTGGATTTCTGTTTTATTCGGCTATAAATGCGGCGATAGGGTCGGCTGTGGACAATATTCAGGATGCCAGCCAGTTGCAGACGCTTGTTGTTTTGCCTATAATCATTGGCCTCGTATGTTCGATGACGGCGGCAGCCAGCCCCAATTCCAGCCTGGCATTTTGGATGTCAATAATACCCATAACCTCCCCGATGGTAATGATGGCGCGTATTCCTGCCGGTATTCCTACATGGGAAATTCTTCTGTCGCTCGCTATCCTGGTTGTATCCATTTATGCAATGATTTGGATGGCTGCAAAGATATACCGGGTTGGTATCTTTATGTATGGCAAGAAGCCTACAATCAAAGAGATGCTGAAATGGATAAGATACAAGTAAAGACGCGCATGATGGGTGGTGTTTATTGCTATGTCAAAGAAAATTGCTACTTTTGCGGCTCGGAATGAGCTATGATTGGCACGAAAGAAATCATGGCGTTTTATAATGTTCTGATACTAAAACCATTAATATATAACAGATAACAAATGGGTTTTTTTAAGCGACTTTTCTCAAAAGAAAAAAAGGAAACGCTCGACAAGGGCCTGGAAAAGACCAAAGAGGGTTTGCTTGGTAAAATCAAGCGCGCGCTGGTTGGTAAGAACAGTATCGACGACGAGGTGCTTGATGAACTTGAGGAGATATTTATCACGTCGGATGTTGGGGTTGAAACAACTCTGAAAATAGTTGAACGCCTGAAAGAGCGTGTTCAGCGAGATAGTTACACCGGCGTTGAGGAGCTGAACACAATGCTGTGTGAGGAGATAACCGAGCTGTTAGCCGAAAATAATAACGATACTGAAATTCCCGATTTTACGGTTCCTGAGTCAAGCCGGCCGTATGTCATCATGGTTGTCGGTGTCAATGGCGCCGGTAAAACGACAACAATCGGAAAGCTGGCGGCACAGTACAAAGCTGCCGGTAACAAGGTTCTGCTTGGCGCGGCCGATACATTCAGGGCCGCGGCGATTGAGCAGCTGGAGGTGTGGGCTAACAGGGCAGATGTTCCGCTCGTGAAGCAGCAAACCGGCAGTGACCCGGCTTCGGTGGCATTTGATACGTTGAAAAGTGCCGTGGCCGGTGGAGTTGACGTGTGTATCATTGACACAGCCGGGCGTTTACACAACAAGAAGGGCTTAATGGATGAGCTGTCAAAGATTAAGCGGGTGATGCAAAAGGTTATCCCCGATGCGCCGCACGAGGTTATGCTGGTTCTTGACGGCTCTACCGGGCAGAACGCATTTGAACAGGCCCGTCAGTTTGTAGCGGCAACCGATGTTAATGAATTGGCTATCACCAAACTCGACGGCACGGCTAAAGGCGGTGTAGTGATAGGAATCAGTGACCAGTTTAAGATTCCGGTGAGGTATATCGGTCTTGGTGAGGGGATTAAAGATTTACAGGTCTTTGACAAGCGCCAGTTTGTCGACTCGTTGTTTGGTGGCAAGTTGTAATATCTGATGAAAGCGGTAAAGCGAGCGAGAGTATTTGTCAACACGCTTGGATGCTCAAAGAATCTTGTCGATTCGGAGCGTCTGTTGCGTCGTCTGCAAGATGCCGGCTGCGAAGTCCATTATCAGTGGAATGCCGCTAAGGGTGTGCCCGATTATGTTGTGATTAATACCTGCGGCTTTATCAGTGATGCAAAGGTTGAATCGATAGATGAAATCCTTGGCTGGGCGGTGATGCGTCGTGAGGGTGTAATTAAGGGATTGTATGTAATGGGCTGTTTGAGCGAACGTTATCGCAAGGATATGCCCGAGGAGATACCCGAGGTTGATGGCTGGTTTGGAAAGACCGACTGGAACGGAATTGTAGATGTAATTGCGTCAAAGCGTTCATCGGTTGAGTTGTATGACCGGCTTGTCACGACTCCCGCTCATCATGCCTATCTGAAGATAGCCGAGGGGTGTAACCGTTATTGCGCATTTTGTGCTATACCGTTGATTACCGGGCGTTTCAAGTCTCGCCCAGTTGACGAGATACTATCGGAAGTGAAAATGCTTGTATCTCGGGGTGTTCGTGAATTTAATGTCATCTGCCAGGAATTGACGGGCTATGGCAAGGATTTGCCCGGAGATATTGATATCGCCAAACTGATTGACCTGATAGCCGATATTGACGGCGTTGAATGGATACGTCTCCACTATGCCTATCCGGCCGATTTTCCGATGGATTTGCTTGATGTCATGGCCCGTCGAAAGAATGTGTGCAAGTATCTGGATATTGCGCTACAACATGTGTCGGACAATGTGCTGACTAACATGCGTCGCCATATCACGGGAGAGGAGACCCGAGCGCTGCTCAAGACTATCAGAAGCCGGGTTCCGGGTATTCATATCCGCACGACGCTGATGGTTGGATTTCCGGGCGAGGGTGAGAAGGAATTTGAGGAGCTTAAGGAGTTTGTCAAAGAACAACGGTTTGAACGTATGGGCGCGTTTGCCTACTGTGAGGAGGATGATACGATAGCGGCTAAAGAACTGGAGGATATTATCCCCGAAGAGGTTAAGCAAGCGCGACTTGACGAGCTGATGATGTTGCAGGAATCTATTTCGTATGAGATACAGCAGCAGAAAGTAGGCCAGAGGTATAGCGTTGTGATTGACCGTGTTGAGGGCGAGCATTTCATTGGGCGAACGGAGTATGATTCTCCGGAGGTAGACCCCGAGGTTCTTATCCCGTTGAGAGCCGGTCTGAATCCGGGCGATGTCGTTGACGTGAAGATAGTTGAGGCAAGCCCGTTTGATTTGATTGCCGAGGTAGTTTGATTATAGAAAACAAATTAATTAACCGACTATAATGATGGAAGATAACGATAAGTTGAATGAAGATATTGATGTAACCGACGGCGATGTGCCGGCTGCGGATGAGACTGAGGAAACCGAGATTTCGGAGTCTCGTCGCGGCGGGAAAGCATGGCTAATACTGCTGATTGCAGTTGCTGTGGTTGTTGGTGCATCGTTTGTGCCCTGGTCGCGCATTACAGGAGGTAAGGTTAAGGATTTCAATCTGATAAGCGATATAATATCGGGAAGCAATGACACGATAGAGGTTGACGAGAGAGAGTCAATGGACCCGGAACTGCTTAAGGCACAAAAGGAGGAGGAACTTAATCGTCAGGGTATTGCCGATGCGACCGATACCATTATTCAGCCGGTTCAGCCCAATAAATCGGGTGATTTGACGATTATAGAGGATTATACGTCGGGCAGTCACGGCCTGTCACGGTTTAAAGCGGCGCTTGCCGATGGGCGTGTGGCGCGTATAGCAGTGGTTGGCGACAGCTATATAGAGGGGGATATAATGTGCCAGGACTTGCGCAGCAAGATGCAGACGGCCTATGGCGGCGCCGGTGTAGGGTACATGAATATGCATAGCGATTTTCCCGGATTTCGCCGCTCGGTGAAGCAGGGCGGAAATGGCTGGAAGTCTTTTTTGGCCAACGGTAAGTGTAATTTTGAGTTTATGTGGCTCGCCGAGCAGTATGCAAAACCTACCGGAAACGCAACTTCGACATATCAGGGTGTCACTGCGTTGCCCCATCTTGAAAAGTGGACTTCATCCAAATTTATGTTTATTGCGCCAAACAGCACGACAATAAGCATCAAGGCCGGTGGGGAGTGGAAGGAGCATGCCGTTACTGGGCAGGCCGGAGTGCAGTGTATCAGTGTGGATACTCTAACAACCGATTTTGATATTAAAATCAATGACCCGTCTTTAATTTCGCTCGGTGTGTGGCTCGACGGAGCTAACGGTGTTGCGGTTGACTGCATGTCGTCAAGAGGATTCTCGGGTATCACGCTGACAAAGATTAATCCGGAACTGTGTCATCAGATGTCAAAATATCTTGATTATGACTTGATTATACTTGAATTTGGCATAAATGCCATGAGCTCAAAGCAAACCAACTATAACGTTTACCAAAGTCGAATGGTAGAGGTAATACGCCATGTCAGAGAGTGTTATCCAAAGGCCGATATTCTGCTGATGGGTATAGGCGACCGAGGCGAAAAGAGCAACGGCGCTATAAAATCAATGAAATCGTGCCCGTATATGGTTGCGGCTCAACGCGATGCGGCGCGCCAGGCACATTGCCTTTTCTGGGATACCCGTGAGGCTATGGGTGGCGAGGATGCTATAGTTGGCTGGGCGCAAGAGGGTTGTGCCAACAAGGATTATATTCATCTGACCCACAAGGGGGGTGACCGGCTTGCAACCGCCCTTTTCAATGCATTACAGAACGCGCTAAAGGAATAAAAATACTATGAAAACCGGTTTATCAATCAAAAAAATACTGTCTTTGTTCGTTATTTTGGCGGCGGTGTCGGTCAACATTGTCTATGCTGACAATAAGGGCGCGAACGGAAGCGTGGCCGAGCCCGAAACGGAATGGGAGAGCGACGAGGAGGCCGATGATGAGGATTCGACTGAAAATGAGGGTGAAGTGGACCTTGATGATGTCAATACGCGCCTGAATCCGGTAATTGAGGCCGAGGATGACGAAATAGATATACCAATTCCGTCGATAATTAACCTGAAAGAGAATCATATAGCGTTCAACGGGGCCGATTGGAGCAGAGTGCGCTCGGCTGCGGCGGTATCGGCAACACGGCCGTTCTCGATTGTCAACATAGGCGACAGTCACATACAGGCCGACATAGGAACCGGTACAATTCGCGAACTGTTGCAATATGATTTGGGTAACGCCGGCCGCGGAATAATAACGCCGCTGAAAATGTCGGGAACCAATGAGCCAACCGATTATACGTTTTCGTCAACGCGGTCATGGAGCGCGACAAAGCTGATGAGCGCTCGCTGGGATAATGTAATGGGATTTACCGGAACCTCAATAAAATACCGTGGTACCGAGGGTGATTTAACACTTGGAACGTCGGAGCGCGATGATTACAATCCGTTCTCGTCGGTGACAATTTTTCACAGCGGGAAAATGGAGGTTGGCCGCGTGACCGACCAGGATGGTAACGAGCTGAATTTCCGTTCAATACCCTCGAGAGATTACACACAGATATTGCTGTCAACGTCGGTTACCCGCGTGAAGGTGTATTTTACGGCAGTCGGCGACCTGACGGTGTATGGCGCATCGTTGTCGGGCGAGCGCCCCGGCGTTTACTACCACGCGATAGGGAATAATGGCGCAACTTACGATACATACAACCGTATAGGCAATGTTGGCGCCGGTATCGCACCATTGCATCCCGAGCTTGTAATCATTTCATTAGGGACCAATGAGGCTTTTGGCCATGTTTCGTCGGAAGCGTTTTATCGCAGTATCAATCGCCTGGTTGATAATATCCGCTATTCCAATCCTGAGGCACAGATACTGTTGGTGACGCCTATGGAATGTCAGAAGAGCGTGTACACGACGGTGAAAAAGAAGGTGAAGGTCCCGGTGAGGAAGAAAAGCCGTAAAGGTAAAAGCCGCAAGACGGGAAAATATACGACAAAGACGGTCAACACCCGGGTTAAGAGCTATGGCGTTAATACGTCGGTCAAGACGCTTCGCGATGTCATAATCAAATATGGCCGTGAGAACGGAATTGCCGTATATGACTGGTATTCAGTGGCCGGCGGTGACGGTGCATCGGGTAGATGGATTCAAGAGGGCCTTTTCAGCAAGGACCGTGTTCATCACTCCTACAAGGGGTATCACCTGCAGGGCCGATTACTGTATGAGGCGCTGATTGAAGCACTAACATCAACTACCAAGTAGCAATAAGCAAGCACGTTAATCGATATGGAGCAGATTATCCCATGGAATAAAATTGTTGATGTTCTGAAATATGACCCGGCCAATCCGTTGCTTTTCAATACGGGTTTGTTTCTGATACTCTTTACGATACTGGTGGGTGTGTACACGGCACTGCGCAGGGCACGAACGGCCCGCATGCTTGTTGTTATCGCTTTCTCGATGTATTTCTACTACAAGTCGTCGGCCGAATATTGCCTGATATTGGCCGGCACAGTTATTGCCGACTATTGCTTGGGGCTGCTGATGGGCCGAAGCGAGCGCCGGTGGCAGCGGGTGGCGATATTAACGGCCAACGTGTTGATTAACATCGGAATGCTGGTTTATTTCAAGTATCTGAATCTGATTTTGGAAACGGTATCGTCGCTGACCTCGACCCATTTTGATGCACTGGATATAATACTTCCTGCCGGTATATCGTTTTTTGCATTTCGCTCAATCAGCTATATTACAGATGTTTACCGCGGAACGATGGAGCCATGCAGGTCGTTTCTCGATTATGCGTTCTTTTTGACATTCTTCCCTCCGCTGCTGATGGGCCCCGTTGTCAGAGCCAAGGATATGTTGCCCCAGATTAAGGCCGACAACCCGGCTACACGCGCTATGGTAAGTGAGGGTTTCTTCCTGATAATGGGCGGTTTGATAAAGAAGGTTATCGTTGCCGATTTTATCAGCGGGAATTTTGTCGACAGGGTTTTTGACAATCCGGCGCTATATAGCGGATTTGAAAATCTGATGGCTATCTATGGCTTTTTCATTCAGTTGTACTGCGATTTCTCGGGCTACAGCGATATGGCTATCGGTATAGCGCTGTTACTCGGATTCAGATTCAAAGAGAATTTTGACTCGCCGTTTAAAAGCGAGAGCCCTACGGAGTTTTGGCGCCGGTGGCATATCTCGTTGTCGATGTGGTTGAGGGATTATATCTACATTCCGTTGGGCGGCAACAGGTGTGGCCGTTTCAGAACAAATCTGAACCTGATGGTGACGATGGTTTTGGGCGGTCTGTGGCATGGCGCTTCGTGGATGTTTGTTATCTGGGGTACATTGCAGGGGGTACTGCTTGTGGTGCAGAAAGGCCTCAAATATATGTTTCCCGGAGTTTCTCAGGCCGGCGAGGGGCAGTGGTGGCGTGTTGCGGTCAACATGTTTGTAACGTTCAATCTGATAGCTGTTACGTTCTTGTTTTTCAGGGCTCAGTCGATGGAGCATGTTTATGACATGGCGCATCAGATTTTCGGCGATTTCCATTCGGATGTGGCACCGCAGTTTGTGTATGGCTATTTTGCAATTGTAATGGCGATGCTCTTGGGGTATTTCATGCATCTGACGCCCAAGCGGTGGGTGACGCGAGGCCGGGAACGGTTTAGCTCGTTGCCATTGGTGGCGCAGGCAATAGTTGTGGCCGTTGTTATTTTGGTTATAATTCAGGTGAGACAGAGCGACATAGTGCCGTTTATATACCTGCAATATTGAGGCCGTGGCAGTCGAGGTCAATGGTGACGGCCGAGCCGATGCGCAACGAGGCCGCTACGTCGATAATACGCTGATTGGCAGAGCCTCTGAATGAAAGGCTTGTGTCTCGTAAAGATTGGATAAAGGGGCCGTCGACAACCACGTCAACGGCCTTAATCAGCTCGGCACTCGGGGGATTGCTGACGAGGTCTTCAAAGATGAAACCGGTGTAAAGCCAGATGTTGTAGCCGGCTTTTTTGATTTCGCGGGCCAGCGGAAGAATTTCGTCGGCGCTGTACATGGGGTCGCCGCCGGTGAATGTGACGTCAAAATCGTTTTCGCGGATAACCTCCATTATGTCGTTGAGAGTCATCGTCATGCCGGCGTCGAAGCTCCATGTCGACGGGTTGTGGCACCCGGGGCACTGGTGCATGCATCCGGCAAAATATATTGCCGTACGCATACCCGGGCCGTCGACTGTTGTCCCGGCAATTATGTCAACAACATTCATGGGGAGTTGCTTTATTTGTGAACAACTCTGTCGCGCAATTCGGCGAGTTTTCCGCTGTTCCACCGGTCGGTTGTGCCGACGAGGTATCCGGTGATTCGCTGGAGCCTATCAATGACTGTGCTGCCGCACTTAGGGCATTTTTTGAGGTCGGCCGTCGCATCTTCGTATCCGCAGTCCATACAGCGGTTGCGGTTGTGGTTCACCGAACAGTAGCCCATGTTGTATTTATCCATGAGGTCAACAATGTCTTGGATTGCCTTTGGATTATGGGTTGCGTCGCCGTCGATTTCGACGTAGAAGATATGCCCTCCGCGTGTTAATTCGTGATAGGGGGCTTCGATTTTGGCTTTGTGTCGCGGCGAGCACTGATAATAGACGGGAACGTGGTTGGAGTTGGTATAGTAATCGCGGTCGGTCACGCCTGGAATTACGCCGAATGTTTTGCGGTCTTTGCGTGTGAATCGCCCGGCGAGCCCTTCGGCAGGAGTGGCGAGAACCGAGAAGTTGTGGCCGTACCGGTCGCAATATTCGTTGACGCGCGAGCGGATGTGGGAGACGATTCGGAGACCCAATTTCTGAGAATCGTCGCTTTCGCCGTGGTGTTTACCTGTCAGAGCTACAAGACATTCGGCCAGTCCGATGAATCCAATTCCGAGTGTTCCCTGATTGATTACCGACTCGATAGTGTCGGCGGGCCTTAAGGTGTCGGCACCGTTCCACAGCCGGGACATCACTAAGGGGAATTGTTTGGCCAGGGCTGTTTTCTGGAAGTTGTAGCGGTCGTTTAGCTGGGCGGCCGCGATGTCGAGCGTTTCGTCGAGTTTCTTGAAAAAGATGCTGATGCGCTCCTCGGGGTCGAGAATAGGCATGCATTCGATGGCGAGGCGCACGATGTTGAGCGTCGTGAAGCTTAGGTTTCCTCGGCCGATAGATGTTTTTTCGCCATAACGGTTTTCAAAAACGCGGGTTCGACATCCCATAGTGGCGACTTCGTATTTGAAGCGGTCGGGGTCGTTTATATCCCATTTTTCGTGGATGTTGAATGTTGCGTCAAGATTGAGGAAATTGGGGAAGAAACGGCGGGCGGAGACCTGACAGGCGAGCAGGTAGAGGTCGTAGTTGGGGTCGTCGGGGAGGTAGCTGACACCGCGTTTCTTTTTCCAAATTTGGATTGGGAATATGGCTGTGGCTCCGTTTCCGACTCCCTCGTAGGTTGATTTGAGCAACTCGCGGATGATGCAACGCCCCTCGGCCGAGGTGTCGGTTCCGTAGTTTATAGAGCTGAAAACCACTTGGTTTCCGCCACGAGAGTGGATTGTGTTCATGTTGTGAATAAACGCCTCCATGGCCTGGTGAACGCGAGCAACGGTGCGGTTTACGGCGTGTTGTTTGAGCCGGTCGTCGCCCTCAAGATTGTCAAGACTTGAGGCTGTGTAGTCTTTCAACTGACAATTGTACAGATGAGATAAGTCATTGCCTGTCAGCGTTTCAAGGTTTTTGACTTCCTCGATAAATGATGAGCGTACAAAAGGCGCGAGGTAGAAATCGAACGCGGGAATTGCCTGCCCTCCATGCATTTCGTTTTGGGCGGTTTCGAGTGATATGCAAGCGATTACGCTGGCAGTCTCGATGCGTTTGGCAGGTCGCGACTCGGCGTGTCCGGCAATGAATCCGCCGGTTAGAATTTTGTCGAGTGGATGCTGAACGCAAGTGAGCGATTTGGTTGGATAATAGTCTTTGTCGTGGATGTGAATGTAGTTGTGGGAAACGGCATCAAGCGATTCGGGGGAGAGGAGGTAGTCGTCGACAAAGGGTTTGGTTGTTTCGCTGGCAAATTTCATCATCATACCGGCGGGGGAGTCGGTATTCATGTTGGCGTTTTCTCGAGTTATGTCATTGTTTTTTGTTTCAATGATTTCGAGAAACATTTCTCTGGTTTTAGCGCGGCGCGCGACGTTGCGTCGATTTCGGTATGCAATATATAGCTTGGCAACCTCTTTTCGCGGGCTTTTCATCAGTTCCATTTCCACGCGGTCCTGAATCTCTTCGACGGTCATCTGCTCGTTACCGCTGATGGCAATACGGTCACTGATTCGTTGAATTAGGGCTTCATCTTCGCCGCGCTCGGTTTGCAACATTGCTTTTCGGATTGCGGCTTTAATTTTTTCTTCGTTAAAGCCAACTATGCGCCCATCGCGTTTGATGACTGTCTGTATCATGATGATATTTAAAAGATTAGGTTTGGTTTGTGGTTGAAAGGTTTACTTCGTGACAAAGTTAGTTAGATTTTTTTATTCATGCAAGAGGGAAAATGGGGAGGCGCGGAGCCGTGAGGCGGAGGGGGCGCAGGCTTGGAAGCCTGCTTTCCGGGCTGATGCGCGGTGATGGGTCGCCGATATGGCGCAGGCTTGGAAGCCTGCTTTCCGGGCTGACGCGCGGTGGAGGGTGGGTTAAAGAATGTTAAGCGGGTGGAGGAAAAGTGTGAAAAATCTTGACAAGGGGGTTGATTTTTTGTAATTTTGTGGCGTGGTATGTAGTAGATATGCCTAACAAAAAATCACGATACGAGGCGCGAAAGCGCTAATATTTAAACTGTTAATTATGAAGAATTTTTACAAATCATTATTATTCGGGTTAGCGGCAGTGGGATTGGCGTTTCCTGCGGCTGCCCAGCAACTTCCCAATCCGGGATTTGAGGATGAGTGGGTGGATTGCGTTCCATTTACTACCGATTCAAGGACCAAAGCAACAGGCAAAATGCCTCCAAGCTGGACTATATCGCATGTGTCCGGTATTGCCAGTATGGGCTTTCTCGGAGCGACTGAGGTTGGGGCAGAAGCTGTAGGTTATAATTCAACCGATGAAAACCCAACAAAGGCAGCAAAGCTTATCAATTCACCCAACAGTATGTCGTCGAGCCAAACGGTGCCCGGTTATATGACCCTCGGTACAACGTGGTCTACGTCAACAGTAAGGGGTACAACGCCGAGTAATAAGGATGGAGGTTCGTTTGGCGGTATTGATTTTTCATATCGGCCCGACGCTATCGGTTTCAGATATCTTCGCGAGAGGGCTGAGGGTAGCACCGAGCAGTCAACGATTGTGCTTTACTCATGGAAAGGGGAGTGGTCGCAGGCTGATGTTCCGGCAAATCTTGCCTATTCGTTAATTTCCACTCCAAAAGCCACGCCAATGGAGAAGATGGTAAATCGCGAGCGTAATATCCTTGAAATGGAGACGGCTCAAGGTGGCGCTGTAACTTCGTCGGATGACGCAGAACTGATTTCCAAGCTTGTATATAATATGACCGATGAAGCAAATCCAACTGAGTGGAAAGAGTTTTATCAGGAGATTCCTTATCTGACGAACTCGACTCCGACAAAGTTTAATATCATATTTGCTGCCGGTGATTATTTCTCAGATACAAATATCACTAAGGATAATTCGTTGACAGTTGATGACGTTAAACTGTACTATTTCTCGCGGATGGAGTCGATGACCTACGGGGATAAGACTATTACAGCTGACGAGACGAAGCCGGTGGAGGTTGATGCGCTGTATGACGCATCGGTTGAGCCGACGTTTAAGTTGATTGGTCAGACGGCAAAAGCAACTTACGCATACGATGAGGAAGCGTGCGTGCTGACGGTGACTGTTACCAACGTTGACGCAGACCGTGACGGCAAGAAAGAGCATGTGTACAGATTCCAGTTCAACTCTCCGGTATATGAAATCACGGGTGAACCCTACAGCGGGTATCTGAATGTGTCGATGGAGGGTCAGCCCATTATCGTAAATCAGAACTCAACGGTTTATATCAACAATGTTGACGATACCAACTGCATCTTTGGTCTTCCGGACTTTAAGTTGGGTGAATTGGAGCTTGATATTGTGGTTCCGTCAACCTACAGCAAGGCAGCCGACGGCACTGTTACCTATACCGGCGAGGTTAAGGGTATGACTTTGGTTGAAGACCTCGTTGCAGATGTCAAACTCAACGGCACGATAAAGGATAACGTTGTGGATATGAAGATAGACGTGATGTGGGGCGAGGTAGAGATACCAGTTACGTTTACCACTGCGCCTGTTGGAACGGTTGAATATCCCGGTTTCCTCAATGTAGAGTTCATGGATGATATGATTGTTCTCAACGAGACTCGCAAGGTAGAAATCACTCCGAGCACAGACGAAGAGGGCAATACAACGTGCATTTTTACGCTGCCCAACTTTGAGTTGAGCATGGGAGGCGAGGTTGCACCTTTAGGCGACATCGTTGTTCCCGGAGTAGTTGTTACTTCTGACGGCACGTCGACCAAGTATGAGGGCAAGGTAGAAGGAATGGAACTCCTTGGCGGAGAGATTACAGCCGATGTAACCCTGACCGGAACTATAAAGGGCGATGTTGTTGATATGAAGATAGATGTTGTATGGCAGGAGCTCGCAATTCCAGTAACATTCACAACCGAGCCACAGTTTGCCGAAAACTATGATGGATATCTGAATGTTGAGTTCGTTGGCGAAATGATAGCTGAGAACGAGGGTAAGCAGATAGTAATCTATCCGACGCTGACTGCTTCGGGCGAAAATTCATGCACATTCATGCTCCCCGACTTTACGCTTGCCGACCTCGGCTCGCTTGGCGATATCATTGTTCCCGGTGTGTTGACAACAACTGAGGGCACTGTAACAAAATATGAGGGTAACGTTCCCGAGTTGTCTCTCGCTGATGGAGAAATCACAGCCAAAGTTGATCTCGAGGGTACAATAGACAACGATGATGCAATCATGTTTATCGATGTAGATTGGCAGGGTATTAAAATCCCCGTTACGTTCACTACTCGCAAGGTTAAGTATCACGAAGTTGATTTTGAATCGATAACTGAAACAAACCGCACAGACGAGACGTTTAAGGTTGCACTTGACCTCGACTGCCTGAACATACTTAAGAGCAGCGACGAGATAACATACGAGGTTGAGTCGGCCGAGGTTCTGACAATCGACGCTAAGCGTAATTACATTACTCCGCTTGCCAAGGAGGGTATGTCCTGGGTTAAGGCTACCAGCAACGGCACAACCCGCGAGTTCCCGGTATATATTACAGAGTCGGGTGAATCGGGTATCGAGGCTATTGACGCCGATAATGACGGCGCAGTAGAATACTATGACCTGCGCGGTGTTAAGGTAAATATCGACAATGCTGCCAAGGGGGTTTATATTAGCCGCCAGGGTGACAAGGTTGTTAAGGTTGTAAAGTAAATTAAGATTTCATAATGGATTGGCGGCCTCGTGTTTGCGGGGCCGCTGATTTTTTTAGGGGTTGGGAGTGTGGCGGAGGGGTGGAGGCGGGAGGCGGAGGGGCGCAGGCTTGGAAGCCTGCTTTCCGGGCTGACGCGGCGTGATGGGTCGCGGAGGAAGTAGCACCCGCTCCGGGGTGCGATGTTGTAAAGTGGCGCTGATCCCCGCACTTCGCTCGCTGTGCGAGCTCGTACGGGGTTATCGAGGTTGCTGCGGCTCCGCCGCGCTGGCGCAGGCTTGGAAGCCTGCTTTCCGGGCTGACGC
>JAFLTJ010000048.1 GCA_022510465.1 Muribaculaceae bacterium | reverse complement strand
GATAGGAAAGTAACCAACAGTCGTACCCAGACAGTCTCTGTCTATTTTTTTTCATGGTTTTCTTTTTCTGTGTTTACGTTCCATATTGCCGACCTGTCATCATCTTTGCGTTCAATGGCACGAACTGTTTCTAAGGCAGTCATTATAGAATGGTCCATATTATTATAGCGGTGCTGGCCGTTGCGGCCTATGCAGTACAAATTCTGTATCTTATCAAGAAACATTTTAACTTTGTCTATCTGATAGTAGCCACCGAAATAGGCAGGATAAGCCTTAGGCATCTTAATTCTAACCGCATCAACAACGTTGCCCGAATCTATTATTCCAATTGATTCCAACTCGTTTATCGCCATTTTAATAAACTCATTATCAGCCATATTCCACATCTCGTCACCCTCATTGCAGAAATATTCAAGCCCGAGCCATATAGTATTCTCATAGTCCTTGACCATATATGGCGACCAGTTGTTAAATATCTGAATTCTACCGAGTTTTACATCCCGTTCCTGAACATATATCCACGTGTCGGGAATTCGGTCGTTATATGTCCTGATTTTTGTGCGATTCTTGATATTCAGGTCTTTGACTAAGATTCCAACTGTAATAAAATCGCGATACGGCAATGCAGCGGCAATCTCGCTCACATCTGCCGGCACCTCCGTACCCTCCAATGATGCTACAAGATTTTTAATAGGCATTGAAGAAATGAAAAAATCACAATCGACACGCTTCTCAGCGCCATCGGCACCTACTACCGTTACAGCGACAACCCTGTCATTATCGATATGGACCTTTTTGACAGTGGTTTCCAACTCTATCACTGCACCGGCTTTTTTCGCTTCATCTGCAACGGTTTCCCACAGTTGACCCGGCCCGTATTTGGGGTATATAAATTCCTCTATCAGCGATGTTTCCACTTTTGATGAATCGCGTTTTTTGACGAGCTTCTTCGTGAAAATATCTCGCAGGATAGCCCTGATTGACAATCCTTTTACTCGTTGCACACCCCAATCGGCTCCAAGGCAGGATGGATGCACACCCCACACTTTCTCCGTGTAATTCTCAAAAAACATCTGATAGAGCGGTTTCCCGAACCGATTTATATAGAAATTCTCCAAAGTCGTCTCGGGTTGCTTTTTTACGACTGAAAGAAGATACCCGATACCGGCTTTCACAGTCCGGGAAAATCCCATGGCCGACAGTGTGCCTTTACTTAATGTCACGGGATAATCAAAAAATCGCCGCAAATAATATATGCGCGACACCCGGTTGCGGCGAAGCATTACGCGGTCGGTCATTTCAGGATCGGCTGTTCCCCCGGTTCGTGTGGCACCAAGCAACAGTTCGTCACACGCCGGAGAACTTTGCATAGGCATAACTTCCAGCCACCACTTCATCACCTCCTCGTTTTTGCTGAAAAACCTATGTCCACCGATGTCAATTCTGTTCCCCTTGTAGTTTATAGTCCCGGATAGACCACCCACAATATCCGATGTCTCGAATACAACAGGCCGTATATCTTCCGTGCGAGCGAGTTCGTACGCTGCAGTCAGACCGGCCGGACCGGCTCCGGCGATAATTGCTATCTTTTGCTTGGCGGGTGACATTGGTAAACTATAACAATACCAAAAAGCGGGAAGAGTCAAATTGAACCTTCCCGCCATTTATATTGGTTACAACATGGCTGTTATGCCTTGTATTTTTTAACAATTACGGTTGCGTTGTGACCACCGAAACCGAACGTGTTTGAGAGAACTGCATTAACCGTGCGCTCCTGAGCTTTGTTGAAAGTGAAGTTGAGCGTATAGTCAATGTTGGGGTCCTCGTCGTCATCAGCGTGGTTGATAGTCGGGGGAACGATGTCGTTCTGCACAGCCTTGACGCTAAACAGCGCCTCGAGCGCTCCAGTAGCACCAAGCAGGTGACCGGTCATCGACTTTGTTGAACTGATATTGAGCTTGTGGGCATGCTCGCCAAAGACATCTACGATAGCCTTAACCTCCGAAACGTCACCAACCGGAGTTGATGTTCCATGAACGTTGATATAGTCGATATCCTCGGGTTTCATGCCGGCATCTTCAAGCGCACTTTCCATGGAAAGCTTTGCACCGAGACCTTCGGGATGGGTAGCAGTAAGGTGATGTGCGTCGGCCGACATACCTCCGCCTGCAACCTCAGCATAAATCTTAGCTCCGCGAGCAAGCGCATGTTCAAGTTCTTCAAGAACGAGAACTGCCGAGCCCTCGCCAATTACAAAACCGTCACGCGACGCGCTAAACGGGCGCGAAGCGGTCTCGGGGCTGTCGTTACGTGTCGACAGCGCGTGCATTGAATTGAAACCGCCAACGCCTGCGGGGAACACTGCAGCCTCTGCGCCACCGGTTACGATTGCATCGGCCTTGCCCAGACGAATCAGATTGAACGCATCGATAATAGCGTGATTTGATGATGCACAAGCCGATACAGTACCATAATTCGGGCCATGGAAACCATACTCCATTGACACATGCCCCGAAGCGATATCGGCAATCATCTTGGGGATGAAGAAAGGATTGTATTTGGGACCGTTCTCCTTGTTGCAGGCATAATAGCCGGCTTCTTCCTCAAAGGTGTGGAGGCCACCGATTCCGGCAGCAACGATTACACCAATGCGGTTGAGATTGGTCGTATTGCCCTCGGCAACGAGACCTGAATCCTCGATAGCCTGACGGGCGGCAACTATTCCATATTGGGCATAAAGGTCGAGCTGACGCAATTTTTTACGGTCAAAATGCTCGGCTGCGTTGAAGTCTTTAACCTCACAGGCAAACTGAGTCTTGAACAACGACGCATCAAAGTGGGTTATAGGGCCCGCGCCGCTTTTCCCGGCAACTGCGTTGTTCCAAGTTGTCTCAACATCGTTACCTAACGGGGAAATAGCTCCAAGACCTGTAATAACAACTCTTTTTAATTCCATTGCAAAATTGTCAATAAAAAAACTGACGCGGGGCCACTACATGCATACAGAATGCTACAGTTGGCTCCGCGTTAGTATATCCTTTTTTACTTCTCTTCGGCCTCGATGTAAGCGATAGCGTCACCTACAGTCTTGATGCCTTCAGCTTTCTCGTCGGGAATAGAGATACCAAATTCTTTCTCAAACTCCATGATAAGCTCTACTGTATCGAGGCTATCAGCACCAAGATCGCTGGTGAATCCTGCTGTTTCTGTTACTTCGGCCTCGTCTACACCGAGTTTGTCAACGATTATAGCTTTTACGCGAGATGCAATTTCTGACATAGTAGTTGTTTTTATGTGATTAGTAAAATTCATTTTTGCGGTGCAAAGTAAATCATTTTTTTTGAGAGATTAAAATATATTTGAAAGAAACTCTCTATTTTTGGTTAATTTTTCCTATATTTTCATCTAAAACACGGAAATTTAATTTAGTCATTTTACTTTTTTAACACTTCATTAAGATATTTTTTAAATCCTATTTTAATAAAAAGTTTATTCAAGATTGTTTTTGTTAATGGAATTCACTATCTTTGTAGAAAATATGTATCAAACGGATAATAACAGCTAAAAATATGAGATTTAACAATCCACTATCAATTGCCCTGAGTGCTTTAGTAATCGCAACCGTCACAGCTTGTTCGGGGGATAAAACCGACGGCTCAACCAACTCGGACTCAACGGTGACATCCTTTGAGATAGCCCAATCGATAAAATCTTCCACTAAATCATTTGAGATTAAGGACAGCGAGAGCACATACTATCTTACCAAAAGTATTTCAATCCAATGGCCTGAAATATTCGGCGACTATGACATAACACCGCTACAGGATAGTCTTAAGGTGATGATGTTCGACTCCGGGGCCAACGTTTCAATCGTTGAATCAATTACTGCGTGGGTCGACAGCGTCGACACGGAATTGTTTGGCGGAAACGCAACTATAACACCGATTGACAGCATTCCCGAAACCGATGTTTTCTACAATTACGAAGTCAACATTACGGGAAAATTAATCGAGTTCAGCGACAAATTGGCGACATACGACATAGGCTATTACTATTACACCGGAGGAGCACACGGTAACAGCTCGTCACACCCCTTTACATACGACCTTGCTCGCCACGCCCTTTTGACCGTTGACAACATGTTTAAACCCGGCACACGGCAACAGCTCTTAGAGGCCATCACACGCGAACTGGCAAATCAGCTCGGGACAACACCGGGGCGCCTTGCCGACGCCGGCATAAACACCCCGATAGAGGATATCGGCGCTCCATACATTCTCAACGGGTCAATCGTATTTCGTTATGACCCTTATCAGATTGCTCCATACTCCTTCGGGGCAATAGACGTCAGCATATATCCGGGAGAAATTGCCGAGTTGCTTACCGCCGAGGCCGCTCAACTTCTTGAAGTTGACCAATAACCACACACCCCACCGCTATGGACTATCGCATTTTCCCGCCCGATGGATATTTGGAGGGGCAAATGAACCTGCCTCTTTCAAAAAGCATGAGCAACCGCGCGTTGATAATCAACGCATTAACCCCGGGAGCTGAACCACTTAAGCAAATATCGGAGTGTGACGACACTCGTGTTCTCCGACAAGCACTGCAGGCCTCCAACGGCGATACCGTTAACGTTGACGCCGCCGGCACCGCGATGAGATTTCTCACGGCCTATTTTGCATCGCGGCCCGGAATGACAGTGACGATTGACGGCACAGAGCGCATGAGAGAACGACCCATTGGCCCATTGGTAGAAACATTGCGCTCGCTCGGCGCCGATATTACATACGCCGGCAATGAGGGCTATCCGCCGCTTACAATCAACGGCCGCAACCTCGAAGGGGGCGAAATTGAGATTGACGCAACCGTATCGTCACAGTTTGTCTCGGCGATACTGATGATTGCTCCGTTCATGGCCAAAGGATTGACTATCCACCTACTTGGCGAGCCTGTCTCCATGCCATATATTCAGATGACTCTCAAGATGATGGATGCAGCCGGCGCTGAAACCGATTTCTATGGTGGCGACACCATCGAGGTTGCGCCTGTGCCCTATTCCCGACCGACTCTTAACATCGAGGGAGACTGGAGCGCTGCCGCATTTGCTTACCAGATAGAGACCCTCGCCATGGGCGAAATGAAAATAAACGGGATAACCGACGACAGCTGCCAGGGAGACGCCGCGGCACAGCGGTTGTGGGCCGATTTGGGAGTCGATACATCGTGGGAGGACTCTGATACAGCCACTCTTATGCCATCGCCCGAATGTTCGCCGCGCGTGGTGGAGGATATGACCGGCACCCCCGACCTCGTTCAACCGCTTGTTGTCACATGCGTGGCTCTCGGTATTCCATTCCGTCTGAGCGGTGTTGAAACACTTCGCGATAAAGAAACCGACCGCCTCGCCGCACTAAAAGCCGAAATGATTAAACTGGGGTGCAACATTGAAATGCCTGCCGCCGGAGTGGCCGAGTGGAATGGCCGTCGGATGCCGGTTACAGAATTGCCGGTTTTTGAGACTCACAACGACCACCGAATGGCCATGTCTTTGGCTCCGGTTTCGCTTACAATCCCGGGCATAATAATCAAAGATATTGAAGTTACTGCCAAATCGTTTCCCGACTATTGGCAGCAGCTTGAGGAGATGGGATTTTTGCTCATAGACGCCTCGTTGCCAATAGAAGAGGTTCGTAATATTCTTGGAATAGAGGCAGAGGAGGAGGAAGGATGACCGGAGCTTTGATTATTCTTGCAGCCATGGTGCTGACCGGAATTGTTCTTTACATTTATCACAGAATATCCGGTGGCGAGGATTCATCTCAAGTTGAAATGCCTGCCGTCGTAAGTGACGAATGCTGCGGTCAGCATGCAGTCTGCGAGAAAGATACGCTGCTTATCACCGACGACACCGTCGTTTATTTCGACGATGAAGAGCTTGACCGTTTTGCCGAACGGTCGCCGGATAGTTATACGCGCCAGGAGGAAGAGGAGATTCGCGATGTCATGATGTCTATTGCCCCCGATGAAATTGCTGCATGGGCCCGCTCATTGACGCTGCGCAAGATTCAACTTTCGGCCGCGCTACGCGATGAGCTGCTGCTGCTCGTCTCGGAAACACGCCAACAATCGTGACCAATGAATTTGTTTGAATACACATTTTTTCAGAACGCACTGATAGGGATACTGATAATCAGTATTGCCGCCGGAATTATAGGGACCTACATCACCACGCGTCGCTTAGTTTCTATCTCGGGAGGAATAACCCATGCTTGTTTTGGTGGATTAGGTCTTGGGTATTACTTGGGAATCAGTCCTATAATAATGGCTGGAGTTTTTGCCGTTGTAGCCTCGTTTGGTGTTGAATGGCTGGCACAACGACACCGCGTCAGAGAAGACTCGGCAATAGCCGTGGTCTGGGCTTTGGGCATGGCAATCGGCGTTTTATTCATTTTTCTTACGCCCGGATATGTCCCCGAATTGAATTCGTTTCTATTTGGCAATATCCTGACAATCTCAACAGCCGACATCGTCGCTTTTGGAGTCTATACCGTTGTACTGGCTGCGCTTTTTGCGGTTTATGGCCGACAAATTGTAATGATAGCATTCGACCGTGATTTTGCCCGCATCGCAGGATTGCCTGTAAAGAGCATATCAACAATCATGACCGTGATGATAGCTCTCGCAATTGTATTGACAATTCGCATGGTCGGCATCATGCTTTTGCTCTCAATGCTATCATTACCACCCATGATTGCCGAGATTTTTTCATCGCGGTTTAACCGGATAATGGCCTTGGCAACCGTCATTTCAGCCGTGACCTGCGTCACCGGAATCATCACATCGGCTTGTATTGACGTTCCCTGCTCGGCTGTAATCGTCATTCTCCAGGTTATAGCCTACGCCTTGTCTCGTGTCAGCGCCGCCATCATTCTGAGATACAATAAAAGGAGGCTCACCGACGTTTAGTATAATGATGAAGATTTCGCTTCATACTCTGCGCTTGATACTTGCGGCCGCTTTGACAATAGTGGTCGTTGCTGTCTTGTCGTCATGTTCAACCAAGAAGAACACGGCGGCCTCACGGCGTTATCAGGCGTTTATAACACGCTACAACGTGTTCTACAACGGCGATTCCCATTTCAAGGAGACACTTAAGGAGATGGAGCGAAATTATGAAGATGACTACTCCCAGCGGCTGTTTATGCACCCCGCAGAAGCTATCGGCCACCCCAAGTCGCCTCAGCCCGGCGGTTCGTTTGACCGCTCAATCGAGAAAGCTCAGAAAGCTATTCAACTCCATTCCATCAAGAAGCGCCCGGTTAGAAAAGCCGGAAAAGCATCCACCCCCGAATATAAAGAATGGCTTAAACGCGGCGAATACAATCCATTCATTCATAACGCATGGCTGCTGATGGGGCGCAGCCAGTATTATAAAGGCGATTTTGACGGTGCTGCGGCTACATTCTACTATATCTCCAAGAATTTCACATGGCTGCCCGAGGTCGCTTTAGAAGCACGGTTGTGGCAGGCTCTATGTTATTGCAGCATTGACTGGCTGTATGAGGCCGAAAACATTCTTATCCCGATAAAGCCCGATATGCTGACCTCGTCGCGACTGGAAAAGCTTTATAATTTCACATACGCCGATTATCTCGTGAGGTCCCACAATTACGACCGCGCTATCCCCTATCTTCAAAAAGCAGCCTCCAAAGCCGGCGGCACACAGAAAACCCGCCTATACTTTTTACTGGGACAGGTATTAAGCTATGAGGGAAAGAAGGCCGAGGCCTATAAAGCTTTTGCAAAAGCAAGCGGCACCTCCGCGGCAAGCTACCGAGCCAAATTCAATGCGCGCATAATGCAGAGCGAAGTTTTTCAAGGCACTGATATTGAGCCGGAAGTGAGGGCGCTCCGACGAATGACCCGGTATGACCGCAACAAAGAGTATCTTGACCAGATTTACCGCGCAATCGGGAATCTGTACATGACCCGCAAAGACACAACCAACGCGATAGAAAACTATCGGCTTGCCGTTGAAAAATCCACCCGAAGCGGCATTGACAAAGCCATGGCACAGGTAACTCTCGGCAATCTGTATTTCAAGCAGGGTCGCTATGACCTTGCACAGCCATGCCTGGCCGAAGCCGTGCCACTGCTTCCCGAGGATTTCCCTGATTATAAGAACTTAAAACGGCGCAGCGACGTACTCGACGAACTGGCGGTTTATTCGCAGAATGTCGTTCTTCAAGACTCGTTGCTGAAATTATCGCAACTCTCCCCCGAGGAGCAGATGAAAGTTGCCGAGCGCCTTGTTGCCGAGCTTAAAAAGAAAGAGAAAGAGGAGCGGGAAGCCGCCGAACGGGAAGAGTTACTCGCCCAACAGGCTGCCAACGGTACCGGGCTGAATAATACGAACAATGCGCCGTCGACATTCACCCTCAACAACGATGATTCATGGTACTTTTACAACACGGCTACAAAAAATGCCGGCAAAACCGAGTTCCAGAAACGATGGGGAAGCCGAAAGCTCGAAGATGACTGGCGCCGAAGAAACAAAGCCACGTTCAACATTGACGAGTTTGACGACAATGGAGACACCTCTGACGACGAGGCCGAAACCGAGGATGGCACGCCGGCCGACTCGGTAGATACAACCAAATCAAAACATGCCGACGACCCGCATTTCCCCGAATACTATCTCAAACAGATACCCAAAACCGATGCCGAGCGTACAACGTGTAACGACATCATTCAGGAGGGTCTGTATAATATGGGAGTAATCCTCAAAGATAAACTTGATGATTTTCCTGCGTCGCGCAACGAGTTCAACACCCTCCTGACCCGTTATCCCGATAACGTTTACAGGCTTGACACATACTACAATCTCTATCTGCTCAACATGCGCGACAATCGCCCCGACGAGGCCGAAATATGGCGACTTAAGATTGTCAGCGAGTTCCCTGAGTCCAAGCAAGGGCAAGCGATGGCCGACCCCGACTATCTGAACCAAATCAAGCGCATGGAGGCCGCGCAGAATGCTTTATATGAACAGACCTACATCAACTATCTCGAGAACAAAAACAGCTCGGTTCACAACGCATACAACTACATCGCCAAAGAGTACCCGCTATCGCCCGAGATTCCACGGTTCATGTTCCTTGACGCGCTTGCATACGTAACCGAAAACGACTCGGAGAACTTCAACCGCGTTCTACGTGAAATGTTGGAGAAATATCCCGATACAGAAATGACCCCGCTCGCGTCGTCATATCTCAGAGGAATCAATGCCGGGCGCAAGCTCCACAGCGGCTCGTCAAACAGCCGAGCAATGCTGTGGGATACACGTCTCACCAACGATTCAACTCTACTGGCCAACGGCCCCGAAGGGGAGATTTCGTTTGAAAACAACCCCGACTCGCCACACTATTTGGTATTGCTTTTTGCTACCGATTCAATAGCTCCAAATCAGCTGCTTTATGACGTGGCACGGCACAATTTCAACACATTCACCGTTCGCGACTTCGATTTGGAAGTTATGACATTCGGGCGACTGGGAATGCTGATTATCAAAGGGTTTGGCAATCTTGCCGAGCTGGAACACTACCGGCAGCTCCTTGCCGACGACAGCACGTTCAGCCTGCCCGAGGGTGTGAGGCCCGTGATGATTTCGCAGTCCAACTTTGACACCTTGCTACGCAGTGGTCGCTCGTTTGACGACTATTTCCAAGCGATTGGCGAACAGCTAATTGAAGAAGTGCATGAGGAGGTACTACCACCCGACGAATATCCGTCGGCCGAAGAAATGTATGCCAATCCGCCTGTTGATGAAGAGGAATCTCCACTTAAGGAGGAGGCCGTGCCTGTTGATGATGAAACCGTGCCTGTTGATAACACTGACGTTGAACCGGAGGTTATTGAATCTCCCGAATCAACGCCCGAATTAATCCCGGAAGCTACACCCGAGTTGATTCCCGAACCGACTCCTGAAACCAAACCTGAACCGGAACAGAAACCGGCCCCCAAACCCGCTCCCGAGCCAATTCCTGAGCCAGTTCCTGCACCTGAGCCCAAACCCGCTCCCGCAGCAAAGCCTACCACCATTCCGGAAATTCCACAAGGGTCGGAGGGCGATGACCCGCTACTTGATTTCTAACACCTATTGACGAGTTACAATGGCAAATCCTATACTTTGGGCCGACGACGAGATTGACCTTTTGAAGCCCCACGTAATGTTTCTCCGCAAAAAAGGTTATGAACTTGTCACGGTAAATAACGGCCGCGATGCAATAAATCTTGTTGAGAATGAGCAATTTGACCTAATCATTCTTGACGAGAATATGCCCGGATTGACAGGCCTCGAAACCCTGCAACGCATCAAGCAGATTGCGCCTCATATTCCGGTCATCATGATTACAAAGAGCGAGGAGGAAAACATTATGGACCAGGCCGTTGGCAGTAAAATAGCCGACTATCTTATCAAGCCTGTCAACCCGATGCAGATTCTGCTATCCATCAAGAAGAATCTGCACAGCGAGCGCCTCGTCTCCGAACAGACCACCAGTGACTACAGCCAGGAATTTGCCCGAATAACCCAGTCAATCAACGCCGCCGCCAACTGGGCCGACTGGGCCGAGATATACCGCCGACTGACGTTTTGGGATATCGAGCTGTCGGCCGCCGAGACAAATATGGACCAAATGCTTGCCATGCAGCAAGATGAGGCAAATGCCGCATTCTGCAAATGGATTAAGAAAAGTTATGAGGAGTGGATTACCGACAAATATCCCGATGAGCGCCCGGTGATGAGCCACGACATATTCAAGAAATATGTTTTTCCGTCGCTTGACAACGGCGAGAAGACATTTTTCATATTAATCGACAACTTCCGCCTGGACCAATGGAATATCATAAAACCGATGATTTCTGATTTGTTCAGCATAAATGAAGATACCTATTGTTCCATTCTGCCTACGGCAACCCAATATGCCCGCAACTCCATCTTCTCGGGATTACTGCCCATCGATATAGCCCGGATGTTTCCACATCTATGGGTTGATGAAGACTCGGAGGAGGGTAAAAACCTCAACGAAAGCGAATTGATTCAGTCGCTATTTGACCGCTACCGCCGTCACCACCGTTTTTCATACCACAAGATTAACGATTCGGTTCAGGGTGAACGCCTTTTGCGCGACTTCTCAAATCTTGCCGTAAACGAGCTTAACGTCATCGTATTCAACTTTATAGACATGCTCTCGCATGCCCGAACCGAGTCGCGCATGATTAGAGAACTGGCCTCAACAAACGCAGCCTACCGGTCGCTGACCGAGTCATGGTTCCGCCATTCCTCGGCTTTCGAGCTTTTCAAAAAGATAGCCGAAAGCGGATACAAAGTCGTTTTGACCACCGACCACGGCACCATTCGCGTTGACAACCCCATCAAGGTTGTCGGCGACCGCAACACAAACACCAACCTGCGCTACAAGCTGGGCAAAAACCTGGATTATAATCCGCGGCAAGTCTATGAAATCAAGCATCCTACACGCTTCGGTCTCCCCTCGCCCAACGTCTCATCGACATACATTTTCGCCACAAACCGTGACTTTCTTGCCTACCCCAACAATTACAATTACTACGTACAATATTACGGCGGCACATTCCAGCACGGCGGCATATCCATGGAAGAAATGATAATCCCAATCATAACCCTAACAGCCAAATAAATCAGCATTATGCAATACACGTTTGAAATATCATCGCTTGAGGCGATTGACGACGTTGCCCGTCGGTTTGTTGAAATTATGGGCGATTACACTATATTCGCCTTTGACGGCGAAATGGGCGCCGGAAAAACTACTTTCATAAATGCGCTGACAAAAGCTTTGGGAGTGGACCCCGAAGAGACTGGTTCTCCTACATTTGCAATCATCAACGAGTACCGTTCAGACACAACCGCCGAGCTGATTTACCACTTTGATTTATACCGCATAGACTCGATTGACGAAGCGCTTGACCTCGGCATTGAAGATTATTTTGACTCGGGCGCCGTGTGCCTGCTCGAGTGGCCCGAACGCATCGAGCCGCTATTGCCCGACGACACGGTAGTTGTCAAAATCAACATCAACAGTGACGATTCACGAACTCTTATTGTAACTACGCCCGACGAGGCATAGTAACCTGCAGGTGATGAAACACATACACCTTGACGAGACTACTTCGACCAACAGCGCCATCATTCAGTTTGAGCACGATGCACCTGTCTATCTGACTGCTACAAGCCAGACTTCCGGTCGCGGGCAACGCGGAAACTCGTGGGAGTCGGAACCGGGTAAAAATGTCACGATGTCGATTCTCGTGACACCGCGTCACGTCAATGCCCGCAACCAGTTTGCTATCTCTCGGGCAGTCGCCGTCGCCATCACCGACGTCATTAATCCAAGTCTCGCCACCGTCAACAAACAGGCCGCAATAAAGTGGCCCAACGACATTTATGTTGACAATTACAAAGTGGCCGGCATTTTGATTGAAAACGCTTTAGGGGGCGATTCCATAATTCGCTCAATCATTGGCATAGGGTTGAACGTAAACCAGACGTCGTTTGTCAGCAATGCGCCCAACCCCCTCTCATTAGCCTCCATTACAGGGCGCGAACTGGACATTGACAATATTGCCGAAATGATTGCAACAAGGGTTGTAGAGTTAATTGAGGCCATCGACAATCCCGGCAGCTACAACAGTATCTACCACAGCCGACTGTGGCGCAGAGACGGAGAATGGAGATTTGTCGACACTGCCTCCGGAAAAGAATTTACAGCCGGCATTGACCATGTTGCCAACGACGGCTGTCTGCACCTTGAAACAGACTCCGAGCTCCGGCAATACTATTTCAAGGAGGTTGCCTTTATCCTCTGACTATTTTTGGGTTGCCTTACGCCCCAAATAGCCGCCATGATGGCGCTTGGCATACTCCTCGCGCGTGAATCCTGTGGCTTTCATCACGCTGACCACCAGCACGTCGCCAATAACGGTCATTACGGTTGTCGACGTCGTCGGCGTCAATCCCAACGGGCACACCTCGGCAGCGCCGCCGGTGTGGAGCGTAACGTCGGCAATACGGGCTAAAGCGCTGTTCAGATTCCCGGTAATGACAATCATGGGAATATTATCATACAGATTACGGGAAAGTTCAACCAAATCAAGAATCTCACGAGTGGCTCCCGAGTTGGATACGAGTAGCATAACGTCGTTGGGCTGAACAACGCCAAGGTCGCCGTGTTGCGCCTCTCCCGGGTGGAGATTCACCGCCGGAATTCCTGTAGACGAGAATGTCGTAGCTATGTTCATTGCTACCTGACCTGCTTTACCCATTCCCGACGTCACTAATTTTCCACCGTGACCAACTACCCTATCCACAATCAGCTCCACGGCTTTAACATAACCGTCGTCAACCGGGATGTTGCGTATGGCCTCGCTCTCGGCAGCCAATATCTGCCGCATTGTCTCTTTTACATCCACCATGGCCTTATTTGCGGAGAGTTGATTTACGTTCATAGCTGCGTTCCTCGTATGCCTCAATAGCCTCTACCCATTCTGTAGGAATAAGCGTTGAGGTTGACGTCTCGGCGTCAAATCCGGCCATAACCGTGCGGGCAATACATTTTGTCTCGCCCGTATCCGAGTTGATTATACGCTGGTCGAGCGTAAGGCTGCGTTCGCCTATTTTTGTTACAGTGGTAAACAGTTCCAGCTCCTCCCCCGGCACAACCGGAGCGAGATAATCACAATTGACGTTAACCACAACAATACCCGGATTGCTCCAGTCCACCTCCCCTTTCATAACCCGGGTAAAGTATTCAGCCTTGCCAAGGTCCATAAACGACATGTACACGTTGTTGTTCAGATGTCCAAGCATATCATAGTCGGTAAACCTCGTTTGCAGATTTATATAATGGCGATAGGGATGCGCGGCCGGCACTACCCGCTGATTGTCGCTCACGGGTAATTCACGCGGCGGCATTGGTGTATATTTTTTATCTGTATTCATCATTTTGGATATATTCTATCTGTTCACACTAATGAAATATTATCTCCTTTATGACCTCGGAGCCCACAATCCCGTTGAGCCTGGCCGCCAGCTCCGAGCGATGGAACGACAACTCCTGTTTCAACTCGGCATGGGTCATATATACGTGAAGCACGCCTCGCTCTACATACCGGCGGTAGGTATAGCGGTTAATTCCGGGGCCTACGATTTCGGCCCACAAATAATTGACTTTGTGCTCGTTAAAAGTCTCGGCAAGATTTTCATTACCAAGAGCCTCGTCGATAATGCGACCTATCTGTTTCGGTTCGGTTCGTTTCATTCTGCAATAATGGGGGTAAAATTGCCGTTATCAACGTTCCACAACTTGAAATTAGAGACGCCAATTCGCTCTACAATCTCGTCAAGATGCTTGCGGTTAGTATCCGTTATAAATATCTGGCCGAAATCGCTTGAAGTGACACGCTCCATAATATTCTCCACGCGCCGCGCATCCAGCTTGTCAAATATATCGTCGAGCAGCAGCAACGGCGTCAGGCCCGAACTTTCCCGAAGGAACTCAAACTGGGCAAATCTCAGCGCAACAGTGTAACTCTTGCACTGGCCCTGCGAGCCCGTTCGCTTCATAGGCATTCCTTCGAGCGTCATAACAATGTCGTCGCGATGCGGGCCCACCGAGGTGTGCTTTACTATTTCATCCTTGCGCCGCACCTCGTCGAGCAGCCTTTGCAACGACATTCCGGTTTCAACCATCCGGCTACTGAGTTCCAATCCCGGCATTTCACGGCTGCCGGCTATGCTTTGATAGTGTCGTGAAAAAATTGACAACAGCCGCTCGACCCACTTTTGCCGGCAACGCGCAATGACCTGCGCCGCCATGTCCATCCCGGTTTCAACCGATTCAAACAGCAACGGGTCGCTTATCCCGTCGCGCAACAATCGGTTGCGCTGTTCCAGCAAGCGGTTATACCTTATCAGCGAGTCAAGATAGTTGGCATCACTTTGTGATATAACCATATCCATCCACCGACGACGTTCCTCGGAGGTCCCGTTGATTAGCACCGCATCCTGGGGCGCAGCCATAACCAACGGAAATTTTCCGATATGATTGCTCAGGCGGCCATACTCTTTATCGCCGCGCTTTAGCTTTTTGCGCTGACCGTCGGTCATGCCAAGCGTCAGCTCCTCGGTGGAGACTCCGCGGCGATAAATTCCTTTAACCATCATAAAAGGCTCGTCGCGCTTTATCAGCATACGGTCAATCCCTCCCATATAACTGCGACAAAAACTGAGCGTATAGATGGCGTCGAGCAGATTGCTCTTGCCCATGCCATTGTTACCCAAAAAACAATTGACTTTGGGCGACAGCTCCAACTCGGCTTCGCCGATATTCTTGAAGTTATGTAATGTCAGTTTTTGTAGTTCCATTCCAGACGCAAAAGTAAGCAAAATTTTCGAGTATTTTCCCGAAATATTTGCATATCTCGGCAATCATACCTAAATTTGCGGCCACAACCGCGCATGTGGCGTAATTGGTAGCCGCGTTAGACTTAGGATCTAATGTCTCAGGACGTGGGGGTTCGAGTCCCTTCATGCGCACGAGTTGACCGACGAGGAATTTCCGCAAGGATTTTCCTCGTTTTATTTTTTATACTGCAATAATTCGTTATATTTGCATCTGAATTTAGAACCTTAAAACCGACATGCCTATGTAGCATAACTGTCAAAAGACACATAAAATAAAAGCGTTAACAATATTCTTGTTTCTGAAAATTCGCCAAATTTTATT
>JAFLTJ010000047.1 GCA_022510465.1 Muribaculaceae bacterium | reverse complement strand
AGCACGTCGGATTCTGGTTCCGCCTGTGAGGGTTCGAATCCTTCCAAGGCAACATTCAAAAGCTGCAAATCATAGAAAATTAATGATTTGCGGCTTTTGTTCTTAAAGGATAGAAATCGGCTCAGATAGAGTGAGTTATAGATTGCCTGCAATAATGAAAATCAACAAAACAAATGCGGCGCGCTTGCTTGACCGCGCAGAGATAGCCTACGAGCTTATTCCATACCGGGTTGACGAGAATAATCTGGCCGCTGACCATGTGGCTCAATCACTTGGCGAAGATATCAATACGGTATTCAAAACGTTGGTGTTGCATGGAGAAAAAACGGGTTATTTTTTGTGTGTAATTCCCGGAAACCGAGAAGTTGACCTTAAAAAGGCGGCGCGTGTTGCGGGGGCTAAAAAGGCTGATTTAATCCCGATGAAAGACCTTTTGCCGCTGACTGGATATATCCGCGGAGGATGTTCTCCCATAGGGATGAAAAAGGCATTTCCAACGTTTATTGACTCGAGGGCAGAGTCGCATGAATTTATATTTATCAGTGCAGGGCAACGCGGATTACAGCTCAAACTAAACCCACGTGAACTCAGCGATTTCATTGGCGGGATTTTTGCCGATATAACAACCGAAAACACAATATGAACAGTTTTGGAAGAATATTCACGCTGACAAGCTTCGGAGAGTCGCACGGCGCGGCCATTGGTGGAGTTGTTGATGGCGTTCCGGCCGGTATTGCTTTGGATATAAGCCGGATACAACATCAATTGAATCGACGTCGGCCCGGTCAGAGTTCTATAACGTCATCCCGCGATGAGAGTGATTTGGTAGAATTGCTCTCGGGTGTATATGACGGCGTAACCACCGGCGCGCCTATCGGGTTTATTGTGAAGAATCAAGATGTGCGTTCGATTGATTATGAGGTGATTAAGAATGTATATAGGCCGTCGCACGCCGACTATACATATGATGTCAAATATGGCATACGCGATTATCGCGGAGGCGGCCGGGCCTCTGCGCGAGAAACGGTTGCGCGAATTGTAGCCGGTTCGATTGCACAACAGGCACTATCGGGCTGTGGTATTACAATTCATGCCTATACATCTTCGATAGGCAATATAGCGCTATCACGCGATTATACCCGTTATGACCTGAACAAAATCGATTCCAACCCGGTCAGATGTCCCGACCCTGAAACTGCCAAGGCGATGGAATCGCTGATTGACAGCGTGAAAGCTGATGGGGATACAATCGGAGGAATCGTTACTGGGGTTATCAAAGGTGTGCCGGCAGGATTGGGGGAGCCTGTGTTTGACAAACTTCAGGCACGACTGGCCTCGGCGATGTTGTCAATCAATGCGGCAAAGGGGTTTGAATATGGCATGGGATTTGATGGTTGTGCCAACCGCGGAAGTGAAATGAACGATGCGTTTACAACCGACAGGGCTACCGGCAAAGTTACCACCGTGACAAATAATTCGGGTGGCATTCAGGGAGGCATATCGGTTGGAACCGATATATACTTTCGAGTTGCTTTTAAGCCTGTTGCAACCTTGCAGCAGGTGGTTGAGACAATCACTAAAGACGGAGAGCCGGCCGCTATTCAAGTCAACGGCCGCCATGACCCGTGTGTGGTGCCGCGAGCTGTTCCGGTGGTTGAGGCAATGGCGGCGATGACAATCTTTGATATGCTTCTTTTAAACCGAGCAGCACGTATATGAGTGCCCGATATATAGATTATTCGACCTATTTGGCTCGTTTTTTCGGAGGAACCAAGATACAAAAGCTGTCGGTAAATGCCGGTCTGTCATGTCCCAATCGAGACGGAACAATAGGCTATGGCGGATGTTCCTACTGCAATAACAGCTCGTTCAGCCCCGCCTACACGGCGCCGGCGGTCGATATAACGGCTCAATTGCAGAGGGGAAAAGAGTTTTTTGCCCGTAAGTATCCGCAGATGAAGTATCTTGCGTATTTTCAATCATATACGAATACGCATGGTGACGCTGCCCGTCTGCATGAGTTGTATCGGCTTGCTCTTGACGTTCAGGATGTTGAGGGGCTTATTATCGCAACGCGCCCTGATTCAATTCCCGACGAGCTTGTTGACCTGCTGTCCCGAATAGCTCAGGAACATTATGTCATGGTAGAGCTTGGTGCCGAATCGAGTCATAACAAGACGCTTGACCTGGTAAACCGCTGTCATCATTGGGAGCACACTGTTGACGCTGTGAAAAGGCTGAACGACGCGCATATTCATGTTGGCCTGCATTTAATCATGGGGCTTCCCGGTGAAACCGTTCCCATGATGCTCCAGACGATTGATGCTGTTAACAAACTTCCGGTCGATACGATAAAGATACATCAGCTGCAGCTGATTAAAGATACTCCGCTTGCCAAGGCGGTGCAGTCGGGGAATCAAAGTGTAACCATCTTTGACGTTGAGAGTTATGTTGATTTGTGTTGCAAAATTGTTGCGCGACTGCGCCCTGATATTGCGATAGAACGGTTTGTGTCTCAATCGCCTGACAATCTGCTTATAGCTCCGCGCTGGGGGCTTAAAAATTATCAATTCACCGAACTGCTGAAAAAAGCATTAGACAAACAACATCCGTGATGCGAGCCGGTTGATGGCGGCTACGGGGGATTATAGAGCGAGTAACGTGTAGAAAAATTTGGATTTTAGTGTAAAAATTACTATATTTGCAACACTATGAAACGATTTATTTCTACCGCGCTGACTCTCATTGTTGTTGCAGTCATCGCACTTGCCGGTAACCCGGTGATAACATTTAAGGAAACTACCCACGATTTTGGCAATATCAAAGCCACAGGCGGGCCCGTGACCTGTGAGTATAAGTTTACCAATACGGGAGACGCTCCGCTGGTGATATTGACGGTGTCGAACGGTGGATGCGGGTGCACTACGCCCGATTTTCCCAAGTCGCCTATCGCTTCGGGCAAAACGGGTTCGATTAAGATTCATTTCAATCCGGCCGGTCGCAAAGGTGAGTTCAATCGTGAGGTAACGGTCAAGACCAATCAGGGCAAACGAGTTAAATTGAGATTTTCGGGTGTTGTAATTCCATGATAAAATGAAGATTTACTGTAAAATATATATTGCTGTTATAGCCTTGTTGCTCAGCGGAATAACGTCTGTTGCGGCCCCGGTAATGAGGTGGCTTGGAACGGAATACAATTTTGGCGCGATAGAGGAGGAGGGTGGCGTTGTTGCGTGTACGTTCTTAGCTGTCAATGACGGTGATGAGCCGCTCGTAATACTCAATGCCAGAGCTAATTGTGGATGCACACATCCATCATATTCGCCGAGGCCGGTAGAGCCTGGTGATACGTTCAAAATTACCGTTGGTTATGACCCTAAAGGGCGCCCGGGCAGGTTTGAGAAATATGTCAGGATGGAGACTAATGCCGAGCCGAAACGAAGCGTTCTGACAATATCGGGCAGCGTGGTTGCGTCGCCCGAAACGGCGGCTACGCGCTTCCCTGTGGACCTTGGAACGGTTAGGCTCCGCGACGAGATTATAGTTTATGGCGAGGTGTTTAAAGGGAAAACAGCCGGAGCGTATATAGAGGGTTACAATACATCGAACGACTCGGTCAGACCGTATGTTGACGGCGTGCCACAGCATTTGATGGTGAAAATTGTACCCGAGACGGTTCCACCGGGAGAGCAATTTGTGATATCGACAGTCGCAAACAGTTATCGGACAAATGAATGGGGCCCCGTAACCGGCGATTTTGATTTTTATCCCGACATGGGCGCACACGCGGCCCGTCTATCGACCGTATTGACGATAAAAGAGGATTTTTCGGCACTAACGCCGGAGCAGCTTCGCGATGCACCTGTTGCCGACCTGTCGGTGTCAAAACTTGATTTTGGCGTAATCAATCCTGCAAGCGGCAAGGTCAAGGAGGCGACATTTGAAATAGCCAATACCGGGAAAAATCAGCTGATAGTTCGTTCGATTAAGTGCGTCGGTAGCGGGGCAGTTACGATTGAGAACTTTAAGCCCGATACCAAGATTAAGAGCGGAAAAAAGTTGAAGATAACCGTTAAAATGGATTCTAAGGAACTGGCCGGAAAGCCGTTGCTGAATGCCAAAATAACGGTTATAACAAATGACCCGGAGGACCCGTCGCAGACGGTTCGCGTTGTGGGTGAAGTAAGCAAATAAATTATATCGGATGCTGTTTTTATGGAGCATGTAGAAAATGATGAACAATATACAGGATTGACAGTCAATAGTGGAGTGGACCAGCCACCGACGGTCAATCCATACTTGGCGTCACGTCGCCGGCGCAGGGTTCTCCCTTCGGCCTCGGAAATTATCGAGGGTATTCTGAAAGGGGATATAACGATGTTGTCGCGCGGAGTAACGTTGGTTGAAAGCCTTTCCCCCGACCACCAGTCGCTGGCGGGTGAGATTATAGAAAAATGTCTTCCATATTCAGGAAATTCACGCCGAATAGGTATTACCGGTGTGCCCGGAGCCGGAAAATCAACGTCGATTGATGTTTTTGGGTTACACGTATTGCGTGACGGCGGGAAACTGGCAGTGCTGGCTATTGACCCTTCGAGCGAACGGACAAAGGGCAGTATTCTTGGAGATAAAACCCGTATGGAAAAGCTGTCGATACACCCCAATGCGTTTATTCGCCCCAGCCCCTCGGCGGGTTCGCTTGGCGGTGTGGCCCGCAAAACCCGTGAGACTATCATTCTTTGTGAAGCTGCGGGATTTAACAATATTTTCGTGGAGACAGTGGGCGTTGGTCAAAGTGAAACCGCCGTGCATTCAATGGTTGATTTCTTTCTGCTGATTCAGCTCGCCGGAACAGGGGATGAATTGCAAGGCATAAAGCGTGGTATAATGGAAATGGCCGACGGAATAGTTATCAACAAGGCCGACGGTGACAACATAGACCGCGCGCGCCTGGCGCAGGCTCAGTTTAAAAGTGCGCTGCGATTGTTCCCTCCGACGCCGTCGGGGTGGAATCCGGAGGTGCTGACCTATTCGGGATATTATGAACTTGGAATCACGGAGGTTTGGGATATGATAGACCGTTATTTTGAGTTTGTGAAAGCAAACGGGTATTTTGACCGCCGCCGCCGGGAGCAAGCGCGTTATTGGATGATAGAAACTATCGACACCTCGTTGCGTCGTCATTTCTTTGATAATCAAGAGATAGCCGCTATGCTCGCCGAACGTGAGACGTTGGTGCTGGACAATCGCCTCAGTTCATTTACCGCGGCTCATGACATTCTTGACTACTATTTTAAAGAGATTTGCCGCCGTTAAGATTTGTAACAAATAGAAAAATAAAGATATTATGGAGAAGATTCAAACCGGAAAATATGTGGAATTGGGGTATGACCTCTATGAAGTGAATGCCGATGGTGAAGTTCTTGTTCATCAGACTGATGTCGACGACCCCGAACGTATTGTATATGGCGTGACGCAAGGCATGATTGTGCCTTTGGAGAAAGCTATTGAGGGCCTGGAACCGGGTGGCGAGTTTGATGTAAAGGTCAGTGCGTCAGAGGGCTTTGGTGATTATGACCTTGAGCAGATTGCCGAGCTGGATAAATCGTTGTTTATGGTTGACGGCGAGTTTGACGACGAAATTGTAAAGACGGGCAATTATGTACCAATGATGACAGCCGACGGATTCAGAATCAATGGCAAGGTGCTTGAAGTGACCGATAAGAGCGTAAGAATGGATTTCAATCACCCGCTCGCCGGGAAGGATATACGCTTTAAAGGCAAGATTCTGACGGTTCGCGATGCGACTCCCGAGGAGCTCAATCCGTCATGTGGATGTGGCGGAAATTGCGGTAAAGACGGCTGTGGCGACGGTAACGGTTGTGGCGGCTGCTGCGAGTCCAAATAGAAAATAACGATAATATGATTCCACCTGTATATAGTCCTGATTCAACCCGTTACGAAAACGGTATGTCTTACCGGCGTTGTGGCCGCAGCGGGATTTTATTGCCGGAAATTTCCATTGGTTTATGGCATAATTTCGGGGATGTGGATACGCTGTCGGAGTCGATGAAGAAGGCTCATTTTGCGTTTGACGCTGGCATTACACACTTTGATTTGGCCAATAATTACGGACCGTCATTCGGGTCGGCCGAAGAGACGTTCGGGATTATCATGGAGAAATCGTTCAAGCCCTATCGGGATGAGCTTATAATTTCAACGAAAGCCGGTCATGATATGTGGCCCGGCCCGTATGGTACATGGTGTTCCCGCAAGAATCTTATGGCCAGTCTTGACCAGAGTCTGCGCCGCATGAAGCTGGATTATGTCGATATATTTTACTCTCATCGGTATGACCCCGTGACTCCGATAGAGGAGACGCTACAGGCTCTTGTTGATATAGTCAGGCAAGGTAAGGCACTCTACGTGGGTATTTCAAAATATCCACGGGAGGTAACGGAATATGCATATCAATATCTGGCAGAACGGGATGTGCCCTGTCTGATTTATCAAGGCCGATATAATATTCTCAATCGGGAGCCGGAGGAAACAGGAATATTGGCCGAGGCAAAGGAGCGCGGAGTTGGTTTTATCGCTTTTTCACCGCTGGCACAGGGATTGTTGACCAATCGCTATCTTTCGGGAATACCGGCCGACTCGAGAATGGCGCGCAGTATATTTTTGAAAAAAGAGGTTCTGACGTCTGAATTGCTGGCTAAAATACGGGCACTCAATGATATAGCGGCACAGCGAGGCCAATCGTTGGCCGAAATGGCATTATCGTGGGTTCTGAAAGATGAAATGGTGACAAGCGTGTTGATAGGGGCGAGCACAACCGAACAGATAGCCCAAAATCTTCGTGCTGTCGGCCATAAAACCTTTAGCGACAGCGAGCTGGCTGCAATTGACGAGATTTCAAAATCTTAAATGGAAAAACAAAAATACCAAAATAAATACCATGAAAAATAAAATGTTACTACTTGGGGATGAGGCATTTGCATTGGGCGCATTGCATTCGGGTTTGTCCGGAGCATACGCCTATCCGGGCACACCCTCAACAGAAATTTTAGAATATATACAGGGGCATCCTTTGACGGCTGAGCGCCGAATTCATTCACACTGGTCGTCAAACGAGAAAACGGCACTCGAAGAGGCGCTTGGAATGTCGTTTTGTGGCAAGCGTGCGATTGTATCTATGAAGCACGTGGGATTGAATGTGGCTGCCGACCCGTTTGTAAACTCGGCTTTTACGGGTGCAAACGGCGGCATGCTTGTGGTTGTGGCCGATGACCCGTCGATGCACTCGTCGCAGAATGAGCAGGATTCACGTTTTTATGCTGATTTTGCACTGTTGCCGCTATTGGAGCCATCTACCCAGCAGGAGGCATACGAAATGGCCGGATATGGCTTTGAAATGAGCGAACGTCTTGGTGTTCCGGTGGTGGTGCGCTTTGTTACCCGTTTGAGCCATTCTCGTGGAGTGGTTGAAACTGTTGTCGAACCTCGAGAGCAAAACGGGCTTCACTATCCCGAAAATACCCGGCAATGGGTTCTTATGCCAGGGAACTCCCGCGTGCGCTATCGCCAGCTGATTGAGGATTATGCTAAGATGAAAGCCGAGGCCGAAAAGTCACCGTTTAACGCGTGGCGTGACGGGACTGACACTCGTCTTGGTATCGTGGTGAGCGGTCTTGCTGTAAACTATCTTGATGAAATTTTCCCAAATGGAAGCTGTCCGTTCCCGACGGTTAAGATTTCGCAATATCCGCTCCCAAAGGATACTCTGCACCGGTTGGCCGACTCGGTTGACGAGCTGCTTGTCATAGAGGAAGGGCAGCCATACATAGAGCAGCATCTGCGTGGCACGCTTGACAATGGCCCGGTTCCGATTCGCGGTAAACTCGATGGCGTAATGCCTCGCACAGGGGAGCTTACGCCCGATGACATCAGGGTTGCTATCCGCTCTCTTGCGCCGCAGCTGGCTACGCTTGGCGAAGTGGTTGTGCCCGAGCCGTCTAAGATTGTTGTTCCACGCCCCCCGGCTCTGTGTCAAGGCTGTGGGCATCGCGATGTGTATGCCGCGCTCAACGAAGTGCTCGCGGGCTATGAGAATCCAAAAGTGTTTGGCGACATAGGCTGCTACACGCTTGGATGGCTTTCACCATTCAACGCTATTGATACAGTGGTTGATATGGGCGCATCAATCACAATGGCCAAGGGTGCTGCAGATGCGTTTCAACATCCGGCAGTAGCTATTATCGGCGATTCTACGTTTACCCATTCGGGCATGACAGGGTTGCTTGATGCAATCAACGAAAACTCTCCTATAACAGTGATTATCAGCGATAATCTGACTACAGGGATGACCGGTGGGCAGGATTCACAGGGTACCGGTAAGCTCGAGGATATCTGTCGCGGACTTGGAGCCGACCCGGCACATGTTCGCACCATCGATTCCCATCCTCGCAATCACGCCGACCTGATGGCTCTATTCAAGGAGGAGATTGACTATCAGGGCGTTTCGGTTATAGTTGCCCGTCGCGAGTGTATACAGACGGCTCGTCGTCATGCAAAGCAGAAAAAATAGTGAAATAAGACTCAACACAGTAGGTAAATTATGAAAACAGATATAGTGCTGGCCGGAGTAGGAGGCCAGGGTATTTTATCAATAGCTACGATTCTTGGCACGGCTGCGCTCGCCGGTAATCTGTATATCAAGCAGGCCGAGGTGCATGGCATGAGCCAGCGTGGAGGCGATGTGCAGAGCAATCTGCGCTTGTCATCCAATCCAATTGCAAGTGACCTTATCCCTCGTGGTGCCGCAGACCTGATAATCTCTTTGGAACCGATGGAGGCGCTGCGATATGTATCCTATCTCGCTCCAAGCGGCTGGATTGTTACCAATACAACACCGTTTGTCAACATACCCAACTATCCGGAGCTCGATGCCGTCATGGATGAATTGAAACGTCATCCAAATGTTGTTTCGATTGATGTCGACGCCATTGCCAAGGAGGTTGCGTCGGCAAGAGCGTCAAACATGGTGTTGCTCGGGGCTGCATCGCCGTTTATTGAAATAGATGCGAAGGCTATAGAGGAGGCCATAGCCGCGATATTCGGGGCGAAAGGCGCCGACATTGTAGAGATGAATATCAAGGCATTCAGGGCTGGCCGTGACTATGCGTTGCGCTCGTCGGCAAAATGAGAATAAAAATTCAGATATAAATAAAACAGATATAGGATGTATCCAATTGATATAAAAAGTTTTGACGAGGTTGTAAAGCGCTGTGGAATAATTGAGCTCGGCTCGGCTACTATACGACAAATCAGTGCTCTTGCAGCTGAAATAGAGAAGATTTCGGGTGAAAAATGTATTCACCTCGAAATGGGCAATCCGGGTTTGCCGGCCGCTCCGATTGGCATAGAGGCCGAGTGTAAAGCGCTCCGAGCCGGCGTGGCGGGTGTTTATCCCAACGTGGCTGGTATTCCTGAATTGAAACAGGCGGGAGAGCGGTTTATCAAGGCGTTTCTCAACGAAGATATGCCGGCAAGATGTATAATCCCAACCGTCGGGTCAATGCAGGGGTGTTTTACGCTTCTGTTGCTGCTGGGACAACGTGAGCCCGGCAGGGATACAATTCTATATCTGAATCCCGGATTTCCGGCTCAGCGTCATCAGGCAAAGGTGCTGGGGTTGAATACCAGAGCTTTTGATATATATGATTGTCGAGGCGAAGCGCTTGAAGCGAAACTGCGCGAATCGCTGTCAGACGGCCGGGTGACGGCTCTGATTTACAGCAACCCAAACAACCCTGCGTGGACCAATTTTACCGAGCGTGAGATGGAAATAATAGGAACGGTCAGCGCTGAATATGATGTAACGGTCATAGAGGACCTTGCATATTTCGGAATGGACTTCCGTACCGATTTTTCACATCCGGGCGAACCGCCATATCCCCCGACGGTGGCCCGATATACAAGAAATTTCATTCAAATGATTTCGGCCTCCAAGATATTCAGTTACGCCGGTCAGAGAATTTCGTTGGTATGCATCAGTCCCGAGGTTTTTGACCGAACGTATGAATTTCTTGAAAAGTTTTATGAAATGGCCTCGTTTGGCGATGCATACGTCTTTGGAGTGTTGTATTGCGCCTCGTCGGGGACAACCCACTCGGCGCAGTATGCAATGGCAGCGATGCTCAATGCGGCGGTTGATGGTAAGCTGGATTTTGTTGGCGATAGCCGTGACTATGCCCGCCGAGCAGCCCTTGCCCGCCAGGCGTTTACCGAGGCCGGATTCAGGCTGGTTTATGACCGCGACGGAGAAACCCCGGTTGGCGACGGATTTTTCTTCACAATGGGGTATGGCGATATGGATAGCGACACGCTTCAGAGCGAATTGCTGAGATATGGCATAGCTACCATCACGCTGCCGTCGACCGGAAGCTGTCAGCATGGTGTCAGAATCTGTGTGTCAATGCTGACCGCACCCGAACAATTCAATGTACTTTCAAAACGTCTTAAAGAATTTTCCAATGCCCATCCGAGCTAATTATACCACTGCCGACGAGGCTGTAAAGCTTATCAAGAGCGGCGACCATGTCTATATTCAAGGGAGTGTTTCGATTCCCGAGGTTCTTGTTGAGGCGCTGACACGTCGCGGCAGTGAGCTGCGAGATGTCAGGCTGTATCAAGCTTTTGCGGTTGCAAAGGGGGAGGCCCCATATTGCCGTGAGGAATACAAGGACTCGTTTTTTGTTGATTCGTTTTTTATTAATAATGCCGTTCGCAACTGGATTGCGGCAGGAAACGGGTCGATAACGCCATGTTTTCTCGGCGAGGTGCCGGGATTGTTCCGTGACGGGACCTGCCCGGTGGATGTGTGTATTCTGAATTGCTCGTTGCCCAACCGGGATGGGTATGTAAGCTTCGGTATGGGTGGCGACCTGGCTGTCAGTGCCGCCGAGACTGCTAAAATAATCATTGCCCAAATTAACCGCCAGGTTCCGTTCAGCTACGGCGACCCGGTGATACACGTTTCCCGGCTGGCGGCGGCTGTGGAGGTGGATGACCCGCTGGTGGAGGTGCCCACGGCCGTTCCTACCGAGAAAGAGATTGCCATCGGAAATTTTATTGGCGAAATTATCCCCGACGGGGCAACGCTGCAAATCGGCGTGGGTGGTATTCCCAATGCGGTTATCCGTGCGCTCCACGACCATAAGCATTTGGGATTGCACACCGAGGCGATGACCGACGGATTACTGCCGCTATTGGAGAGAGGTATTATTGACAATTCGCAGAAAAAAGTGATGCCGGGCAAGTCGGTAACGTCGCTGGCGCTTGGCAGCAAGGCGCTCTACAAGTTCCTTGATTATAATCGGGAGATAATTTTTAAAGATGTGGCATGGGTGAACAATCCGATGCGAATTGCCCGTAATCCACGCGTTATGTCAATTAATTCGTGTCTTGAAATTGACTTGACGGGGCAGGTGTGTTCAGACTCGATTGGCACGCGGATGTATTCGGGAGTCGGAGGTCAGGTAGATTTTGTGACCGGAGCGTCGCGCAGCGAGGGCGGTTTGTCGTTCATGGCAATGCTGTCGACAACGGGCAAGGGAGTCAGCAAAATTAAGCCGACATTGACCCCGGGAGCCGGAGTTGTAACCACTCGATTCCAAGCAAATTACATCGTGACAGAGCATGGAGCCGTGTCGTTGAGAGGAAAGGATATTGCCGAGCGAGCGAGGTTGCTCATTTCGATAGCCGACCCAGCGGCCCGACAGTCACTCGAAGAAGCCGCCCTGGAGCGCTTTGGTCGCGCCTTTACCCGCCGCCACTACCTGAAGTGAATTATTCTATTTGTAGATGATTGATATAATGATTAGATAGCCTGTAATTTATATTTCTGATTCTGCTGAGTGTTATTATTATTGATATAATAGCACAGTGATAAACTGGTAATTATATAAAAATATTATAGTCGTTAATAGCTTTTAGACAGGCTGTTCTATAAGGCTATGTGGCGGTAGCGTGGGGTGTAGTTTTCCCAGAAATTTATATGTCCGCCCCATAGTTTATACACACCGTAAATTTTACAAAGTTCGTGTTCTACGACATCTTTTTCGGCATACTCCAAAGTCCAATCTAACTCATTCTCGCCTTCAAAATATGATTTGTATAGTTCAAGAATGCTTTTAAGAAGAGGTTTAAATTTTTTTTTGTCAAATTCACTTTCTTTCGTTTCCATTACCCAACCAAAGTGAACAAAACAACTGTTCAGGTGTTTTGATTGGTATGCCAGGAGTTTGTTTGCCAGTAACATGTATTCGTATTGAAATGGCTTGGCTCCTTGTTGCTGTATGCAATTCACCAGCCATCGTATGGCTTTATTGGTTTTGTCATCATCCACTAATAAAAACGGTATGTTATTGCCACCACGACCTTGATTTAAAAGTCTCGTGACAGAACGTAATGTAGCGGAATAATCGGTTTCATCTCGCAGTTGGGCTCGGTTTATTCTTAAAAAATTCTGCATTTCAATTAGTATATAACTCCAATCGTTAAACAGGCTCCACATTTTGCGTTCATGCCATTTGCGAGTTAATGTATCTATCTTTGTATATGCTTCTTTTAATCTGTTGTATATGGATTTAATTTCACCGGGACTGAATTGTAGATATTCTTGAATATCACATATATCAAGGGTGTAGCCGTAATGGCTTACACTGGAACAGTCGGCTCCGATTCCGGTTTGCCAAAGTAGGGGAGATTCTATGATTAGTTTTTTTAGCTTATTATGCAGAATCTCACTTGCCTGTGCATATCGGCATGCTGCTTCGAGGAGAGTACAGTCTTTGTACAGCTCATCAGGTAGAGATTGCAACTTCTGCGTTACTGTCTCGATCCCAATCCATTTGCTCATATTCATTAATACGTACATGTGTTCCGGTGTCTCGGCCGATTTAATAAAGTCATATAATTCTCTGCGTTCCAAATCGTTGATGTCTATTCCATCTGATGCGGCGATTATAAGTCTATTATGTATCTCCTTAATCTGATTTTGAAGCTGAAGGGTCTGTTTCAATACCTTATGTTTAAATTTATTATTGCCGGATAGCTTTACTCCGGTTATTATCAAATTCTGAATTTGGTTTGCATTCATTCGACCCTCATTGAGATTTGTTAAACAGATGGTATCAAATACTTTCTCAAATGTAATGCTCCATACATCGGCACAAACGGCTCTCATAAACATTGGCGCAACAATGTATATCGCCTCAGTCACATTATATGGACAGGATTTGTTTAACAGCGCATTAAGCATCATTATCAAAAGTTTTGGCAACGTATCTTTCAACTTTATTGAGTAAATATAAAGCTGAGATACCCTGCGGAGCAAATCTTTATCATTGCCATATAACAACGAGAAGTAAAGGCATGGCTGTGGATAAAATTTATATAGATTCTCGCAAACCGTAAGCCATTTCTTTTTATTTAGCAATAGTGTGTTACTCGTTTCTGTTGGTATCCCAAGCTCCACTAATATCTGTAAAATCTTAGTGGAATTGACGAGCGGTACGTTGTAGGAACCAAAATTAAGGATGTTTCTAACATTCCCAAAGGGCTTTGTTTTATTTTTGTCTATATTATTCAGTAAGAGATCAATCTGTTCCCAGAGTTTGATTAGATGTGGATTCTGTTTATGGAGGTTTTCAATTTGTTGTTGCAAATCATGGCACATAGACATTTCGCCAACCCTGTTTTTCATTATTCGACCTCGAATATGTGGCAGAATATCAATTGCATATTGGTACTCTTGTAGACAAAGGAAATTGTCTCGGTTGATTAACCATGTGATGGCTTCGGTATCTACATCTTCATTATAGATGGATTGCAACAAAACTTTTCGCATCCTATCGATACCAACTTTCGGCTGCCAACTGTCAATGGATTTTTTAGCTTTATCAAAACGTAGGTTAAACAGATAGCTTAGGCACTTTTCATATGTATATTCTTTGGATGAATCCTCAATCGGCAATCCATTCAAAACATGAGCCTTTACAATAAGTTTTGAGTAGCGATTTTTAAGTTCGGAATCTACTTGTGATAAAATAGTTATTTGATGTGTAGACAGAACGGTGTTTATTGGCATTAATTCTCCCACTATTGCAGAATATATTATTTTAGAGCGCAATGCCGGATTGACATCAGCATCAATAATCTCTCCTACTTTAGAAAAGATGCTGGTTCTGTGATGATGAGCAATACCCAATTGATTGGGTATCTTATTGTAAGCCGAAAGGGTGTACACGTTTTCTATCTCAGAGGCAATTGAATCGATGACGTTTACTTTGTTCCTGTCAATGTCAATTTTGCCCCAATTTTCGTTGTATATGTCATACTTCTCTTTGTCTCTGCGAAGGTAGTCCAAAAACATTGAAATTCGTTCTTGTTGAGTGTTGGCCGATGGAAAATATTCGTGTAGGTTTACTATCTCAATATAGTGGTGTTGTAACAACTGTTCTTTGGATACTTCAAGGTTGCAATCGTCGGTATTTATATAATAAATTGATCGAAATTTTTGTTGCTGCCTGGTCGCGGCATCGTCAATGATGTCTTTTACCCAGTCAATCCAGGTTAAAAAATTTGGGTCGTCTCCGGAAAAACCTATCAAGCAAAAGCTCCCTTTTAATAACGATATTCTCATTAAATTGACAAAAGCCTCGTGCTTTACAGGATAGGAATCATAATCTTCCTGGGTTATAATGTATTGTATGTGCTTGTCTCCATCAAACTCATATTGAGCATCGGGCCTTGTTCTAAGATTTCCATGAAGTTTGTATATGTTTCGGCACTCATCGGTTAAAGATATTTGGTATGCATTTGTGACAAGTTGATATTTGTCCTCGCGCTGTTCTCTTGCGCCTTTTGATATGTCGGTTTGCCTGTCAATCTCTTGTTTGATATTTTCGATGTGTGTATGATAAAGTTCTTGAAAATCGGACGTATTATCGCAATAAAGACTTAGTCCTATATTAAAACTTTTTATGATTGCATTTATTTCTGAGAAATCTATTTTGCTATTTTTTGATTCTGAACTCTTTGTTATGACGTTGTTTTGAAGAGATAGATTCTCTCTTAGCTTTTCATATTCAATCACGTATTTATCCAGTAACAGCCTATGGGAGCGGATGCGACTTTCGGCCTGATTTTGTTGCTCCAACAATTTGTTTGACGTGCCTACATCGGCCAATATATCAAGAGTGTTGTCGTAATTGAATGTGAATATGTGTTTGGCCTTGAGTGCTAATAATTTTTCGTGACATTCGGTTGACGGGTTGGGGTCGATGACATGACCGTTAAGCATTAGGTTGTATTTACCATCGTTGCGACGTTCCAAATATGGCATATTCTGCTCAATGTATAGGTCGATAGCCTCGTGATATCCTGCTCGCCTGACATACTCTGAAGCGATTCCAAGATATGTTTTCTCTGCAATGATTTGCTTGATAAACTGCTTCCGGTCTTTGACGTCACACGTTGGATATAGTCTCTCTGCCAATGGCGATAGTAAATCGCTCCACAGAGGAAACGCAGTAGAGATATTCTTGCTGAATCCTGCCCCTATAATAAATGAAATGCTCTCTTTTTCAATGTATTTGCGAATATTATCCAGAATTTCGTGCTTTTGTGTCATGGTTGAATTTTGTTAATTGATTTTATAGAAGGTAGTTGGAGCTACGGCCTCTTTCTTTGCTATTGCGAAACATTACTTTAGCTATAAGAGCATCGGTATCGCGAAGCGCTTTATCTTGAGGACAATGACAGATTTATGCCCATTTGGATGATGTCAACTTTCCGTCAAGACCATCCCACAGTCGATTTACCACTTTTTGCTGTCGTTCGTTGATCTCAACATTCCATGCCGTAAAATTAATCCTTTGCAGTGAAACCACCAAACAGTCACCACATATTTGTGGTGACCTACTTTCAACAAGCAAGTGCAAAATTAGTTACAAAGTTTGTAAAACACGTTA
>JAFLTJ010000046.1:3399-16467 GCA_022510465.1 Muribaculaceae bacterium | reverse complement strand
CCTACTTCGGCTCCTAAAAGCGATGCCAAGTCATGGAGCAACTTGAAATTTTCCTTGCTGCCTACGCCATAACCGCCGGCTACAATGATAGGAGAGTTTTTGATGTTTATTTTTGACTTCTCAATGTGACGGTCAATAATCTCAACAACAAAATCTTCGGGCTTGACATACTTGTTCACATCGAGAGTGACAACATCGCCTTTGTGGTTTGCATCATAAACCTCCTTCTTCATCACACCCTCACGAACGGTTGCCATCTGTGGTCTACACTCGGGATTAACGATTGTTGCAACGATGTTACCGCCGAATGCCGGGCGAATCTGATAGAGTAGGTTGGTGTATTCTTTTCCGCTCTTCGGGTCCTTGTGGTCGCCGATTTCAAGTGATGTACAGTCAGCTGTCAAACCGCTGTGCAGACACGACGAAACGCGGGGGCCGAGGTCGCGACCTATATGGGTTGCTCCCATCAGGCATATTTGCGGCTCGATTTCACGGAAAAGATTGATGAGAACCGACGAGTGAGGATTGGAGGTATAGGGATAGAGTCGTTTGTCCTCAACTTTGTAAACTACATCGGCTCCGTAGGGGAAGATTTGATTTTCAACTCCCGAAAGATTGTCGCCGATAACGATAGCCTCAAGTTTAACGCCAAGCTCTTTGGCAAGCTGGCGACCTTTGGTCAATAGTTCAAGGGATACATCGGCTACTTTGCCGTCCTCAAACTCGCAGTATACGATTAAATTATTTTTATCTGCCATGATTTAATGCTTTAAATGAGGAATACGGACTTAGCCGATTGTATGATTTTCAATAAGTTCTTTAACAAGGCTTTCAACTTCGGCGTCGGCGTCGCTCAGGCGGCGGGCCTCCTTGGCTGTAAAGACAACGTTCACAATAGCCTTAACCTTGGTGGGAGAGCCGGGTAAACCTATCTGCTCGGGGTCGGCATTGACATCGGCTGCACTCCACTCGTTGAGCAGCAGGTAAGGGCGCTTGTCAACGATAGCCTGCAACTCCTCGGGCATTTTCTCTTTCTCCGACGGCGTCACTGCATACTTGAATTTCTGAACGCGAACAGCATTGCGGGGACGGCATTCTGCCGCGCTGCCATTCACTGTTACAACACATGGCAACGGAGCCTTAACGGTTTCTACTCCGTTTTCAAGTCGGCGCTTAACAGTCACATAGCCATCCTTAAGGTCAAGAATATCTTCGGCGTATGTTACTTGCGGAAGCCCGAGCTTTTCGGCTATCTGAGGCCCAACCTGTGCAGTATCTCCGTCGATAGCTTGACGGCCGCCGAGGATGATGTCATAGTTGCCGAATTTCTTCACGGCCTGTGCCAGTGAATAAGAGGTGGCGAGCGTGTCGGCTCCGCCAAGGGCGCGGTCGGTCAAAACGATACCCGAATCGGCGCCGCGATAGATTGCTTCTCTGATAATTTCTGCTGCGCGCGGAAGTCCCATCGTCAGCAAGGTTACTGTCGATCCCGGATGTGAATCTTTTAGGCGTAGAGCTTGCTCCAGCGCGTTAAGATCCTCCGGATTAAAGATGGCCGGCAACGCTGCACGGTTGATTGTGCCATCCTCCTTCATCGCATCTTTACCCACATTGCGGGTGTCGGGCACCTGTTTTGCGAGCACAATGATGTTTAAACTCATATCTTTGTTGTTAAATTTTAATTTTGTTAATAGTTCTGCAAATATACTAAATTTTTGACCCTTTGTCAAGTCTTTTAGCCCCTTGCTTGCCTCATTAACATTTTTTTATCGCTTTATTTATCAATTTTTGGTCTATTATTCGTAACTGCTCCCGTCAAAGCAGTGGGTACAGATATTGCACTTGGGCAATCCTATTGACTCCACAACATTCTCTATCGAGCTGAACTTTAATGATGTGATTTTTAGAATCTCACGGATACGCTCCACCATTCGCTCATACTCGGGTGAGCCGGTTGTGCTGTATGCCTCCAGATTCTTGTCATGCTGCCCCTCAAGTTCTTCAATTACCCTCCGTGTAATCAACTCAAGGTCACTCTTTGAAGCCGTGAAATTCAAAAATTTGCACGGATAAATCAGCGGCGGGCAGCTTATCCTCATGTGAACCTCCTTGGCTCCCGAGTCAAACATATCCTGGACATTGTCTCGCAGCTGCGTGCCGCGAACAATCGAGTCATCACAGAACAGCACCTTTTTGTCTCTCAGCAGCGTCGCGTTTGGTATCAATTTCATTTTGGCTACCAGTTCGCGTCGTTCTTGCGTGCTGGGCGTAAAGCTGCGCGGCCATGTTGGCGTATATTTGGTGATTCCACGCATATACGGGACCTGTTTCCCTTGCGCATATCCCAACGCCATTCCTATTCCCGAGTCGGGTATCGCGCTGACAAAATCCACATCGGCATCATCCTCCTTGCCCATATTCAACCCCGATTGGTAGCGCATCATATCCACGTTGCGACCCTCGTATTCACATGGAGGATACCCGTAATATGTCCACAGAAATGCACATATCTGCATCTTATCTCCGGGCTTTTTCAACTGCTTGATTCCGTCGGGGGTTATCTCGACAATCTCTCCCGGTCCTACGTTGTATTCTATCTCATATCCGAGATTTGGAAACGCACACGTCTCCGACGTCGCCGCTCTCGACCCCTCTTTCTTACCAATCATTATCGGAGTGCGGCCAAGCCTGTCGCGAGCTGCAATTATGCAACCGTCAAGCAGCAACAACATTGAGCACGACCCCTTCACGCGCTGGTAAACATTCTCTATTCCGCTTACGATATCCTTTCCTTCGCTGATTAACGCCGCAATCATTTCCGTCGGATTGATGATGTCATAGCTATGTTCGCAGAAATGATGACCTTTAGCCAGCAACTCTTTCTCCAACTCGTTTATATTGTTTATTCGGGCCACTGTTACTATCGCAAACTTCCCCAGATGGCAGTTGACGATTATAGGCTGTGCATCTGTATCGCTGATAACGCCTATACCACAGTTCCCGCTGAAATCTTTTAAATCACGTTCAAATTTAGTTCTGAAATACGAGTTCTCGATATTGTGAATCGACCGCGTGAAAATCTTATTGTTGATTGTTGCTATACCGGCGCGTTTTGTCCCTAAATGGGAATTATAATCCACGCCATAAAACAGTTCCGAAACACAATCTTCTTTTTTCGTTACACCAAAAAAACCGCCCATCTTTCTATAGTTGTATGATTATTTAATCCGACGGTGGAAATTTATTGCAGGTTTACCATGCGGGTTTAGAGCCGTTTGGGTGAGTCCTTCCTAAATTTCCACCGTCATTTATTCGTTAATTACCTCTTTAGCTTGTTTCCTATCCAGATACGTGCATTTATAAACGCGTCTACCCACGGCGTTATGCGGTGTCGCGACCCGTTTGACGGATAGTAAGCCCATTGCCACGGGAAAATCGCGCGCTCCAAGTGCGGCATCATGGCTAAGTGGCGACCGTCGGCCGAACACAGTGCCGCAACGCCCGACGGCGACCCGTTCGGATTGCCGGGGTAGGTTGTATAGTTATACTTCATCGCAACATTGTAGCTCTCGCGTGGCATCGGCATTTTGAATCGACCTTCGCCGTGGGCAACCCATATTCCAAGTTTGCTCCCGGCAAGACTGCCAAGCATTACCGAATTGTTCCGCGGTATATTGACGCTGACAAACTGCGATTCAAACTTATGGCTTATATTATGCTCCATTTTCGTCGGCTTCTCATGCTCGGGATTTATCAGATTGAGTTCAATCATCAGCTGACACCCGTTGCACACTCCAAGCGACAACGTATCCTCCCGCGCATAATACCGTTTAAGCGTCTCGCTGGCCTGCTCGTTCCACTTGAAACCGCTGGCCCAACCCTTTGCCGACCCTAAAACATCGCTGTTGGAGAATCCGCCACAGAACACTATCATATTCACATCGTCAAGCGTTTCACGCCCGCTCATCAAGTCGGTCATGTGAACATCCTTGACATCAAATCCCGCTAAATACAGCGAGTAGGCCATTTCGCGGTCACCATTCACACCCTTTTCGCGGATAATCGCAGCCTTTATGCCCGATTTCTCATGCCGCCCTGTCGTGAGACCTCTCGACTCCATATCCCCGTCAAAATCCTTGGGAAACGCTATTTTCAGCGGCTGTCGCTTGTAGTTGTGGTAACGCTGTTCAGCGCATGCCTGACCGCTCTGAACGCTGTCCATCAGATAAGAGGTGTGCATCCAAACGTCTCGCAGATAATCGATTGGCAGCAAACGCTCCGTTCCATTGTGGTTCACAAACAGTGCGCGCTCCTTTGTCGGGCTTCCAAGTATATGATACTTAACACCCTCTTTTTCAAGCATTGACAATGCACTCTTTAGCCGCGACTCGGCTACTTGAACCACTAAGGCCGGATTTTCGGCAAACAGTATCTTTATCAGGTCATCCTCCCCGTCGGCAACAAAACCGTCAGTATTTATCGTGAGACCGCCGTTTACATTGGCAAAAGTCATTTCCAGCAGAGTGGTCACAAGGCCTCCGGCCGATACATCGTGGGCCGACAGCAATGCACCGCGTTCTACGAGCTTCTGAACCGCCGCAAACGCTTTTTTGAACTTCTCGGCGTCAGCAACCGTCGGCGCGTCTGCCCCAAGTCGGTTGAGCGACTGTGCCAATGCCGACCCGCCAAGCTTCAATTTGTCACCCGAAAAATCAATATATATCAACGTCGATTTTACAGGTTTGACAACCGGCGAAACAGTCTTTTTAACATCGGCAACCTCTCCGGCAGCCGAGATTATCACCGTTCCGGGTGCATAAACCTTCTCATCGCCATATTTTTGCGTCATCGACAGCGAATCCTTTCCCGTCGGAATATTGATTCCAAGTCGGCATGCAAAATCGCTGCATGCCTCCACTGCACGGTAGAGCGCTGCATCCTCGCCCTGATTCTTGCACGGCCACATCCAGTTGGCGCTCAACGATACGCTCTTGAGCCCTTCAGCCAAGTTGGATGTTACAATGTTGGTCAGCGACTCGGCTATTGCCATGACCGAGCCCTTCCCGGCGTCAACAAGCGCAACTTGTGGCGCATGGCCTATCGACGTCGCTATACCGGCCGTTCCGGTGTAGTCAAGTGCAACCACGCCACAGTCGCTCAGAGGCAGCTGAATCACACCCTGACACTGCTGGCGTGCTATCTTGCCCGTTACCGAGCGGTCAACCTTGTTGGTCAGCCAATCCTTGCTCGCAACCCCCTCCAGCGACAGAACGCCGGCTATATACTGGTCCAGTTCCGATTCCTTGTATTCAACATCCTTGTACGTCAACTCAACCGTTTCATCCCTCATAACCGTTTTGGGAGAGTTGCCAAACATATCCTCCATTGCAAGGTCTATCGGCCTCACTCCGTCAGCCTGCTCAAACACAAAACGGTCATCGCCGGTCGTCTTGCCTACAACATACATCGGCGCGCGCTCGCGCTCAGCTATCCGGCGAACGTGGTCTATATCCTCCTCTTTCATCACAAGCCCCATGCGCTCCTGGCTCTCATTGCCAACTATCTCCTTGGCCGACAGTGTTTTGTCGCCTATTGGCAGATTAGCCATTTCTATCTTTCCGCCAGTCGCTTCAACGAGTTCCGACAGCGCGTTCAGATGTCCGCCGGCACCATGGTCATGGATTGAAACAATTGGATTATCATCATTTTCGGCAAGTGCGCGAATCACATTCGACACTCGCTTCTGCATCTCCGGATTGGCGCGTTGAACGGCATTAAGCTCTATCGAATTGTCATATTGGCCTGTCTCAACCGACGATACCGCGCCGCCGCCCATTCCTATGCGGTAATTCTCTCCGCCCATCACAACCACGGCCTCGCCGGCTTCCGGAATACCCTTGATTGCATCGCGTTTCATCGCATATCCAACACCGCCGGCCAGCATGATTACCTTATCGTAGGCATACATCCGCCCGTTCTCGTCATGCTCAAACGTCAGCACCGACCCGCATATCAGCGGCTGCCCGTACTTGTTTCCGAAATCCGACGCACCGTTTGACGCCTTTATCAGAATGTCACACGGCGTCTGATACAGCCACACGCGTGGATTCATCATCGCCTCCCACTTGTGCAGCGGCGACATTCGCGGATAGGATGTCATATACACCGCCGTTCCTGCGAGCGGCAAACTGGCTTTTCCGCCGCCAAGACGGTCTCGTATCTCACCACCCGTACCGGTGGCAGCGCCGTTAAACGGCTCCACGGTCGTCGGGAAATTATGCGTCTCGGCTTTCAGCGACAGAACTGTCTCGCGCTCTTCTATGTCAAAATAGTCAGGTCGTTCGGGGTGAGTAGGGTAGAACTGCTTTACCGTCGGCCCGGTTACAAACGCTACATTATCCTTGTAGGCCGACACGAGATTGTTCGGATTCTCCTTTGACGTCTTCTTTATAAGGCCGAACAGCGAACTCTCTTTCTCCTCTCCGTCAATAACAAAGCTGCCGTTGAATATCTTGTGGCGGCAATGCTCCGAATTTACCTGCGAGAACCCGAATACCTCGCTGTCGGTCAGCGGCCGGCCGAGACGCTTGCTCAGCTCGCGCAGATAATTCTCCTCATCGGCGCTCAGTGCCAGCCCCTCGCGTTTGTTATACTCGGTTATATCCTCTATATAGACTATATCCTCCGGCTTGCGGTTGATGGTAAATGTCTTGGAATTGAGCCCGTCATATACCCTTTCAAGCATCTTGTCATACACGGCCGGTTCTTCGGTCGACCGGCGGAATTGCTCTATACGGGTTATTCCCGTCAATCCCATGTTCTGGGTTATCTCTACGGCATTTGTACTCCAGGGGGTTATCATCTCTTTACGAGGCCCTATGTACTTCCCTTTCAATGATGTTGCCGAGAGCGCTTTCGCTCCGCCAAGCAACCACACCAACTTTTCAAGCTCATCTGCAGTGAACTTGTGTTCGGTCTCTACGGCATATACCGTATTGACACCCTTCTTAAAATAAACTACCATGTTGTATTTTTGAAACAATAAGGTCTATCGGTCGGCAAAAGTAGCTATTTTTACCCGAATTTACAATAGATTCGACGCTTATTCAGGTTATTTGCGCCAAAAATTATGATTGAACAGCAGCAACACTGTAAATAACTCCAGTCGACCCACCAGCATTATGAACGACAACACCCATTTTCCCGCATCGGGTATGTTCACAAATTCGGTATCCACGGCTACCGACGGCACGGTGATTCCCGAGTTTGTTATCGAGATTACCGACAGCATCATCGAGTGGTTTATGCCTACGCCCATCGCCGTCAGCACTATCGTTCCAGCAAAAATTATCATTATAAACAGGCACAGGAACACAACCGTTTTAGTCACCAAGTCGCGAGGCACAACCTTGCCGTTGGCTCTGACACTCAGGATAGCATTGGGATGAAGACATCGCTCTATCTCGTTGCGGCAATGCTGGAACAACACCACAAATCGGTCTATTTTTGCCCCGCCGCTTGTCGACCCGGCGCAACCTCCCGATAATATCAGCAGCATCATCACCAGGAAAATCAACGGCCCCCACTGATGGAACACATCAAGCGTATATCCCGTTGACGTAACCATCGAAACCACCTGAAACAGAGGGTCGATTACTACCGATTCAAACGTCAGTTCAACCGGCCTGTTTATCACTATGATAATTGCCGTTATCACTGTCGCCACAACAATCACGCTCGAGAATATCTTTAAAATACCGTTTCGCCACGCATCTCTGAAATTTCCCGTTCCCATGCGGTAAATCAGCGAGAAATTCACGCCGCCTATAAACATGAATATCGTCATCATAATCTTCACGTATGGCGTGTTCCACCGCTCTATTGACGCGTCACACGTGGAGATACCCCCCGTCGACAATACGCTCATCGAGTGGCAAAGGCTGTCAAATCCAGTCATCGGCCCAAGCCACAACAACACAAATAGGGTAGTGGTAAGCAAGATATACACTATCCACAGCCCCTTGGCCGTCTGACTTACACGCGGCCTTATCTTTTCATGTGTGATTCCGGTTACCTCGGCATTAAACATCTGCATTCCGCCCTGCTGATTGAGCATTGGGATTACCGCGAGCGTGAACAATATAATCCCCAGTCCGCCAATCCATTGCATCACCGACCGCCACATTAGCAACCCGTGGCTCAGTCGTTCCACAGGCTCTATCGTCGTCGCCCCCGTTGTTGTAAACGCCGACATCGACTCAAAGTAGGCGTCGGTAAACGAAATGTCACCTATCCCTATCATAAACGGCAGCGACCCAAACGACGAGAAGATAACCCACGTTATTGCCGTCAGCAGAAATCCCTCCCGTTTACCCATCGAGGTGCGCTCGGGCCTGACTAACGTGGTCATGGCAAGCCCAAGCAGAAACGTGACCCCTATCGACACCACAAATGCCGGCCAGTCACTCTCCCTATACCACAGGCAGGCGGCCAAAGGGATTGCCATAAAGGCGGCCTCAATCATCATAAGCCAGCCTACAACCCTTATGAGCATTGCGATATTGACACGCTGTCTGATGTATAAATCTGCCATAATCAGCCAAATAGACGTTCCACTTTATTTATCGCTCCGGTCAGGCAGAACACTACAACATGGTCCCCGGCCTCGATTACGGTATTACCGGTAACCAATCGACCCTCGCCGTTTCTTATCAACCCGGCTATAGTCATGTCGCGCGACAGTTTCAGGTCCTTAACCGGGCCGCGAGTTACTTTCGACCCCGGTTTCACCTCTATTTCTGCCACCTCGGCGTCAGTCAGCGCCAGGCACTTTGAGGTCGACGAGTCGGCGTCGAGCAACATCTGGAATATGGCGCTCGACGATAGCAATTTCTTGTTTACTATCGTTCCTATGTTCAGATTCTCAGCCTCGGCTATAAACTGGATATTCTCCACCTCGGCAACCGTCTTTGATACGCCAAACTCCTTCGCCGTCAGGCATGAAAGTATATTTGTCTCCGAGCTGTCGCTCAGGGCGATAAATGCATCCATGTCGCCTATATCCTCGTCGCGCAGCGTCTCTATGTCGCGTGCATCGCCATGAATTATACGCGCTTTGGGGCACAGCTCGGCCAGTTGCTCACATCGGTTGCGGTTCGACTCTATTATCTTTATTCTGAAACGGTCACCGGCCAGGTTGGCAAGGCGGATGGCAATTCGGCTTCCACCCATCACCATCACGTTGCGTATCGTGTACGAGCGTTTGCCACACAGCTCTATCAGCTCGTCTACATGCTCGCGCGTTGCCGTGAAATACAATATATCGCCCGTCAGTATACGGTCGTCACCGCGAGGTATTATCGTCTCATGTCTACGCTTGATGGCCGACACGTGAAAGTTGCGCTGGCTCATCGCAAACTCTTTCAGCTGCATCCCTATCATCCTGGCATTGTCGCGCAACTTCACCCCCACGAGAATTATTTGCCCGTCATGTATCTCAAACCAGTGACGAACCCACGTTCGCTCCAATGCCGTTACAATCTCCTGGGCTGCAAGATATTCGGGGTATATAAGCGATTTTACGCCAAGCCGGTGGAAAAACTCGCGGTTCCCCGGAGCCATAAATTCATAATTGTCAATTCGCGCCACCGTCTTGCGGGCCCCGAGCTCGGTTGCTATCTGGCACGCAACCACATTGTCGGTCTCCGTCGGAAGCACCGATATAAACAGGTCGGCCCGGCCGGCGCCGGCCTCCTTCATCGTTTGAAACGATAGGGCAGACCCTACCCACGTCATCAGGTTGTAATTGGCCCCGATGCTGTCAAGCTTCGCCGGGTCCTCATCCATTAGCGTTATGTCCATCTCCTCCTGCGTGAGCAGTTTGGCCAGATGGGTACCAACCTCACCGGCCCCGGCTATCAGTATCTTCATTCTTTAATCTCTTTGACCAGTTTGACAATAGCCCTCTCTATGCCGTCGGCGTCAAATCCGCATTGCGCCTTAAGCTGACCTATGCTGCCTTGCGTGATAAACTCGTCGGGTATCCCCAGGCGGGCAACACGGTTATGATACCCGTGGTCGGCCAGCCATTCCAGGACCGCGCTCCCCATACCCCCGGCTATCGTGCCGTCTTCTACGGTAATTATCGGCAAGCCCGAGCGCCCCGCTTCTTCAAGAATCCTCCAGTCAAGCGGCTTGGCATAAATCATATCATACACGGCCGTCTCAATTCCGCTTTGGCTCGACACCCGCTCGGCGGCTTTGACTGCGTCGTCGGCCACGGTGCCAAGCGACAGAATAATCACATCATTACCCTCGCGCAGTTTCTCTCCGGTGCCTTTGGCAAGCTCGCGCAGCGGCGCCGTGAAATCACACTCTCGGGCCGACCCGCGTGGATAGCGTATCGCCATCGGCCCGTCGTTGTTCAGCGTCGACGTGTAGAGCGCGTGGCGCAGGAATGTACCGTTACGCGGCGCGATGATAGTCATTCCGGGAATACTGCGCAGGTAGGCGATGTCAAACGCTCCGTGATGGGTAACCCCGTCTTCGCCCACCAATCCTGCTCGGTCTATGCAGAATGTGACCGGAAGCCGCTGTATTGCTACATCGTGGATTATATGGTCATACCCGCGCTGGAGAAATGATGAATAGATGGCACAGTAGGGGCGCATACCCTCTTTGGCCAACCCGCCGGCAAACGTGACGGCGTGCCCCTCCGATATACCCACATCATACGTGCGCTCCGGCAACTCCTCCTGCACTATCGACACCGATGTGCCCGACGGCATTGCGGCCGTTATCACCACTATCCGTTCATCTTTACGGGCCAGCTCCAGCAATGTTTTTCCGAAAATATCCTGATATTTAGGTCTTGACCCCTCTGATGCACCCTTGCGCTCGCCGGTGGCAGGGTCAAACTTGCCGGGTGCATGCCACGTCGCCGGGTCCTTCTCGGCCGGTTCATACCCCTTCCCCTTTACCGTCTTTAGATGCAGTATGCGCGGGCCCTGCATATCCTTTATGTCACTCATCACTCTGACGAGATTCCCAACGTCATGGCCGTCAAATGGACCGAAATAACGAATGTTCAGTCCCTCGAATATATTCTGCTCTCCGCCAAGGAGCGATTTCAGCGAATTGTTGAATCGCAGAATAGAGCCACGCCCACGCTCGCCCACAAGTCTGAGCCCCCGCAACATCCTGTAAAGCCCGTAGCGTATCTTGTTGTAGCCCGGCGAGGCCGTCAGATGCGCCAGATACGAGTTTAGCGACCCCGTGTTGTGGTCTATCGACATATCGTTGTCGTTCAGTATTATGAGGAGATTGTTGGTAGAATTGGCTGCATTGTTAAGCCCCTCGAACGCCAGCCCGCCGCTTATCGACGCGTCTCCTATGACAGCCACCACGTTTCGCCGTGGATTGTCGCCGTCAAGCAGCGTCGCCGTCGCCATTCCGAGAGCGGCCGATATTGAGTTTGAGGCATGCCCGGCCGTAAAAGTGTCGTAGGGGCTCTCGTCAGGATTCGGAAAACCGCTCAACCCTCCATACGTGCGGTTGGTATCAAAGCGCTGTCGTCGCCCCGTCAGTAGCTTGTGCCCGTAGGCCTGATGACCAACATCCCACACTATCCGGTCATACGGCGTGTTGAATACATAATGTAGAGCCACCGTCAGCTCCACGGCCCCCATCGACGAGGCAAAATGCCCCGGGTGCTCCGATAAGTGGTCTATCAGAAAACGGCGTATATCGGCGCACACCTCCGGCAAATCATCGACAGTCAGCTTTCTGAGGTCTGCCGGAGCCTCTATTTGGCTCAGCACGCGGTAGCAGTGATTATCGTCGCGCTCAATTTTTGCGCCTTGGGGTTGACTTTCCATTCTTTATATACTTTTTGTACAGTGGAACAAACACAACAATCCCCGACGCCACAATCCAGAAAATTACGCGAAAAGTAACCTCCTGGCTCGTAACCATTATGTAACACAGCGCCAGCCATAGCAGCGCAATGCAAGCAAAGCGGAATTTTTGCTGTCCCGTCATTATTTGTACAATATTTCCGCAAAAATAATCAATTTTCTTATATTTTTCATTTTGAACCCAAAAAACTCCGCACCCCCTCCTCGCCGCGTCAGCCGGAAAGCAGGCTTCCAAGCCTGCGCCGTTACAGCGACCCATCAAGCCGCATCAGCCCGGAAAGCAGGCTTCCAAGCCTGCGCCATCCCAGCGACCCTTGACCCGTGCCATTCTGTCGTTTTTAGCGCAGGCTTGGAAGCCTGCTTTCCGTGCCATTCTGCCTTTTTCCAGTCAAAAGTTAACGTTTGATATGTACAACTCGTATTCCCCGTCTGGCAGAAATTTTGGATTCATTTCGATATATTCAATATATTGCAAAAGTTCATTAACATTCCTTACAATTCGATCAAATGATTCCCGCATCCAAAATTTTCCGGTTCGGTTGTATAGCTTGTTTATTTTGCGTGCTGTATAACCTTTAATAGAGCGCAATATATCGTCAAGTTTGTTGTCGTCAAATAGTTGAATTAATAGGTGAACATGATTTGGCATAATTACATACGCTATTATTTCATAATCCTTGCCATCATTATAAAATATTGATTCTCGCAATATTTTTCGGGTTTTATCCGACTTAAAAGGACAGCTGCCATAACCATTATCCAGTAGTTTCTCCTCTGCCAGACTTATAATTTCCCTATATTTACGTTTGGTATTAAGGTCCCAAGGTAGTTGGTGCTGTTGTTTGAATTTTTCGGATGCACGATTTAATTCAATCAACACATCTTGGGGTAGCGAATCGGCAACTCTAAATGTCACAAACTGTATAGTTTCGTCTTGATGCCAATGGGGAAGATTGCCTCCTGCGCTCTTTTGGATATGTTGTTTTTTATCGAGGAACATTGTTGTAAGCAGTTGTATAACTTTTGATTATAACGCAATTATTATAGAATTATTGTGTTGACTATAGTGTAACATCCACGCCATCCCAGCGACTCATTACGCCGCGTCAGCCCGGAAAGCAGGCTTCCAAGCCTGCGCCATTACCGCGCCCCG
>JAFLTJ010000046.1:0-3299 GCA_022510465.1 Muribaculaceae bacterium | reverse complement strand
ACGCCGCGTCAGCCCGGAAAGCAGGCTTCCAAGCCTGCGCCATTACCGCGCCCCGGTCCTGCGCCATCACGGCGACACATCACGCCGCGTCAGCCCGGAAAGCAGGCTTCCAAGCCTGCGCCATCACCAGTACCCAGGATAAAAACACAAGTCCCGCGACCTTACAGCCGCGGGACCCAAATATTCTATTTAACTAATATCTTACTTCACAAGAACCTTTACAGCCTTGCTGCCAACAACCTTAATATAGGTCTGACCTGCTGCAGGTGCTGCAACCTCAACACCCTGGAGGTTGAAGTAGCGTGCGCCCTCAGCGTCAGCGTCAATGCTGCTGATTCCCGACTGAGCGGTAGTGAAAGTTACATCCTTGGATGCACGTGCAATCATACCGTCGGCATTGTTAGCCAAAAGCGTTACAGTGAAAGTATAGGTGTTGCCGGCCTGGAAGCCACTGAGAGCGATTGTGGCGGGGCTGCCGGTTACATCTGCGTCGATTCCCTGAGGATTCTCCTTTGAAGAAGCGTTCAATGTAATCTTGGCATCTTCGGGGAAGTTGGCCGTAGTGTAGGTCACCTCAAGTTCAACGGTATTCTCTGTAATGTTTATAGCCTTAGCCTCGGTGATAGTGATTTCAGCGGGGTCAGTGGGCTCTACAGGCTCGTCGCCGGGCTCCTCAACGTCGGTGATGTCAAAATCAAGAATTACAACTGTGTTGTAGTAAGCATTGATGAAGAAAGGTTCGCCATCAAAATCCATATATTCGCCCCATGGCTCAAATGTAAGTTTTGTCTTATACTCTTCAGCGGCGTCACCTTCGGTAGCGTCATCTTCAGTTGCGTCTACTTCGGTAGCTTCTACCTCAGTATCTTCACCTTCGGCTTCACCCTCCTCGGCTTCTCCGGCCTTGATTCTTTCTATCTTGGCCACCATGATGCCACCCTTGGAGGTGATGTCGCCGTAATAGTATGTGGCACTATAGTCGTCATCTTCTTCAACCGATGAAATCTGGTCAGCTTCGGCAGTAGCTGTGCCCTCGGTCATGTCAACAACAAATGTAATGGGGTTCAGCTCGACGAAATTGTAGATAGTCAGCTTGCCGGTCTCGTTGTCGTAAGAAGCGGTCACCTCATACGTATCTGCCGGGTTAAGATCGGGTTCTTTTTGTCCCATATTCATGTCAAGCTGAGTTGTCATGTTACCGGTGTATTCACCCTTCTCTGCGGGGTCTTCGGGGTCTTCACCCGGGTCTTCCGGAGCTACATACTCCTCAATCTGATATGCCCAGAACTGAATGTTGGCATTGAAACGGCCAACGAAACCATATACTGTCAGTGCCTTTTCCTTAAGTTCTTCCGCGAGCAGGTCTTCAAGTTTAAACTGATTGTAGCCAGCAATAGTACCCTCTTCGCCATTTCCTTCCTCGGTTTTGCCGGTAATGCTGAAATTGGTAATGAGGTTGGTTTTGTCGTCTGTTTTAACATCGCTGATAGTTACATTCTCCAACTTCATCGGGCGGTAAAGATTGAGCGCAGTCACGTCGTCTACAAAGAACTCTGCAACTTCGGGTGCTTCACCCTCGGTAATCTCACCATATACAGCATCCTTGATTTCGGGCTGCCCATTAAAAATGGTGTATGTACCTGTGAGGCTGTTGAATTTGTCGCCCGGTTTGATAGTCGGCTGATTGTATCCATAAACCTGCATGTAGCCGGTACCGTCGGTAATCATAGTGCTGCTGCCACCCTGATACAAACCGGTCATATTAGCCGAAATTTCAACCTGGGTGCCGTCTGGCAGGTCGCTGAAAGCGTTGAAGTTGTTGAGCATCACGGGAGCGTCAAAATTCCTGCTAACAACCTTGCTCGTCTTGTCATCCTTAATCGCGATTGCTTTAACGGTCATTTTGCCATAAAGCTCAACAGGTGCGGTGTACTCTGTGCTTTCAGCCGTGGGCTCCTCGCCATTGGTTGTGTAATAAATCTTGGCACCCTCGGTCTCGCATGTAATTGTAGTAGTGTAGCAATATTCACCCTTTACCATCTCGCCAATCACCGGAGTCGCAACCTCGCTTGGCTCTTCAATCTCTTCCTCGTAATAAACGGTGATACTCTTAACACGACATCTTTTTTCTGAGCCTGACGTTGCTAATGCAATAGACTCAATATTTCCTGTCACGTCATACTCGTAATCCACAAAACTTGTTCCTGTGACAGACTCTTCGTTACCATTTACCGACAACGTTGTCGTGGTTTTTTCGCCCCAGGATTGTGCGTTAACAACTATTTTGGTTGCATTAACCTTGCCAGCTTCGCTTAAATCTAAAGTAATCGTGCCAACAACAGAAGCAGTGCCGAATTTTAGACCTGTTGAACCTTTGTATACTTTCGAAATTCCCGATGCAGAATTTACATAATCCTTGCCTTCGGTGATGTATTGCAACAAGTCGTTAGACGAAATTTCGTTGGTTAAATCAGATGATCCATTGTCGTTGAAAGTTATGGTGTAAGACATAGAATCATCGTCACCGGTTCCAGGGTCGGGATTAGTCGAACCGCTGTAAGTTACTTTTACAGTTGTAATGTGCTGTTGGCCAGAACTGCCGACAGTAAAAGTTACGCTTGATGCACTTCCTGTCCATTTTGTGCCGCTAAGAGTGCCTGTTGATGGAGTAAGACCTGCAGTCGTTGTCCCTCCCCATGTAAATTCGATTGCTGTAATACTGGAGCCATCTACTGTTGATACTGCCAACGTATTGTTTGCATAGCATCTTACCGCGTATGGACTTGCTGAATAGTATGTTGGAGCGGCTGAGCCGGTACTTTTCGCGAATGTTAGCTTGACATTATTCTGTGTCACATCCGTAACGGCAGTTTGATTACTCCAACCTTTTTCAGAGAACGTTATAGTTTCCTCTGCGGCCATAGCAGAAAAATAGGCCGTTAAAAAGGCGGTTAGAAATAGTAAAAATTTTTTCATGAAAAAAGTATTTTAAGTTAGTAAATAATAGTTTTTCAGTGGTCGTACAAAATATCTGATACCTCTCTGTAATATTCCCCACAAAGATAATACATAAAAAAGCAGATTGCAAGAAAAATCGCAAAAAAATCCAAACAAACTTCCCACCCCGCGCCCAGCCAACCCCGTGAGGGGTTGTAGCTCGTTAGCCCTCGACTTACGAGCACCGCGAGTTGTCAGGGGTTGCTTCCAAGCCTGCACCGTTACGTCGACCCGGTCCTGCGTCGTTACGCCGACCTGGCTCCACGTCGCGTCAGCCCGGAAAGCAGGCTTCCAAGCCTGCG
>JAFLTJ010000045.1 GCA_022510465.1 Muribaculaceae bacterium | reverse complement strand
AATTATAAACGCTGTACATGTACAGATGACAAGAGTGTCGGTAAATACGCTTAACGTCTGAATAAGGCCCTGCTTGACCGGATGGCTCACCGACGCCGTTGCTGCAACGTTAGGAGCCGAACCTTGCCCGGCCTCATTGGAGAACAATCCCCGTTTGATTCCCATCATAACCGCCATACCAATGCCTCCGCCAACACCCGATTTTAGCTCAAACGCATTGTCGAATATCATCTTTATAACATCGGGTAATCGGCTGATATTCATCCCAATCACAACAATTGACAATATAATGTACAACAATGCCATAACAGGCACCGCTATCTGGCTAAACCGGGAGATGCGTCTGATTCCACCCCATATAATCACCAACGTCAATACTGACAACAAAATTCCGATTATCGCCGGCGACACGCCGTATGGTTCAAGCGATGCCACTATTGTATTGGCTTGCACCGAGTTATAGGCCCATCCAAAAGTTACTGAAATAAGCACTGCAAAGAGAATTGCCCACCACCGTTTGCCGATACCGCGCTCAATGTAATAGGCCGGGCCTCCCCGGTAGGAGCTCTCACTGCGCACCTTAAACAGCTGGGCCAGAGTTGATTCAACAAATGCGTTCGCGCTGCCCAATAACGCTATCATCCACATCCAGAATACGGCTCCGGGACCGCCCAGCGCTATCGCCGTTGCCACACCGGCCATATTCCCGGTGCCTACACGGCTGGCTATTGAAACTGCAAATGCCTGAAAAGACGATATTTTATGATGATTATTCAGCTCTGCATCGCGTTTGTCGCCATACCGCTGCGAGCTGTATATCATCAGTCGTAACATTTCGCCAATCATTCTAAACTGCACACCACCGGTCTGAACCGTAAAATATACAGCCCAAAGGAGCAACATTCCTATCAAGAGATAACTCCACAAGATGTCATTTATGCTATCAATTATATTCATCGGTCGGTGGCAACATTAATTGAATCCGTTTGAGTTTCGGAAGTCATAACTTTGTCTACATGTTTAACCGTGTCAACCGATACGCTCTTTCGACGTGATTTTTTCAGGAATGAAAACAGATTGTCAAAATCTCTTTTGAACACAACGCCGATACCCTGTGTTGTCAATGCGTTCTTGACATAGAAATTTTGGTCATTATATCGGTTGTAGGCTTTAAGTCTTATAGTTCCCGACCTATTCAGCAGATATTCCACATCAAAATCACCAATAAACGAATTGTTGTTCAGCGACTTGTCTCTGTAACCAAAGTTGCCGTTCAGCAGCAATCGGTTATTCAGCAAGTGAGACGATAACGCAACATCAACCTCCACGTCAGAGAAGTCACCGCGGTCACTGCGAAAATTGGGGGCTATGCTCCAATTCTCGCTCAGGCTTCCCAGCATAGAACTCAACTGTGACGATATAGTTGACGACGCCACCGACACCAATTCATTGCCTTTTGTCGTAGATGCCATATAATCGGGAGTATAGAATCTATTGAGAGCCAACAGGTAAATAATCTGACGATTCATCATTTCATCCGTGCTGACTATACTTTTTACCTTGCTGTATGTATCTTGAGTAAGAGTTGGAAAATTTAGGTCGAAAGATATGTCGGGATGACGCATATCCCCCTTGGCTATCAGTAACGCACGAACGGGAACATTGGTGCGATTCAGCTCCTTATCGCTCGCAAACGACTCGTCAAGGTCGGTCAGATTGGCATTAAGCTGATAGGCGGCGGTGATGTTCAGCTGCGCCGCGTATGGGTCACCATTGAACGTTATCGAGCTACCGGGTTCTATCGTAAACGGCTTGATTATAATATCTTGAAGCGTAAAATTATAGGAGCCTTGATTTAGGGTATATGAGCCTCTCATCTTCAACTCCTCGGTCGACGAGTTGTAGTCCATCGCCATTGTTCCCTGCCCCCTTGCTTTTATGCAGTCACCGCCTATCGGGTCCATAATTAGATTAACCGCCGCGTCGGGAGTAACATTGACGTTTATATTCATGTTGTATATCGACGGAGCATCCTCCTGCTGCTTGTTTGCGGCCCGTCTCTTCTCTATGTCAAGCAAAAGCGCGGTTGACGGGTCGGCCAGCATGATGGAATCCCTACGCGGCTTATCGCGGTCACGGAACGTTACAAAGGTGTAATCACTGGCAACCTCGGCGTCGCTCAAAACGAATGTAAACGTCGAGTTGGGCGCTGTTGTCATGTTGACCTTGATATTCACAATCCCGGGGCGCCCCGAAACAGACGCGCTTCCGTTACCATACACTTTTCCGTACCATCTCTGCTCAGTGGTCTCGGGAATGTCATACACAAGCATATTTTTAACGTCGGTCACTCGGAAATTAAACACCGGTTTCTTAAAGCACTCATGGGTCAACACACCACTGAGCCGACCTGAATTTCCATACTGGTCCAAAAGCTCAATATCCTCAAATTCAATGCGGCCGGGGCGAATATGAACCGAGTCGCTTGCCGAATAATAGACGTTTGTAAAATCTAATTTCAACTTAATATCATCGGCCATCAAATCACCGGTCATATCTATCAGCTTGAATGTTCCATAAAGATGCGCTTTGCCCGAGGCGTGTCCCTGCACGTCACCTGCAAATGCTTCCATGAATGGTTGCAAAAAACCAACAGGCGCATGGTCGGCATCAAAAACAAAGTCAAGCTCCTCATCCATGGGTTTAATCATGCCGTTGATTTTAGACTGCCGCCCGTCAGCCTGATTTATGACTGCATCTATCGTCACTGCTTTATTGGGTGTATCCCATGCACTCAATATCGTACCGTCGCCCATCACACACCCGTTGTAGCTCAAGCCTTTAACGTCGAGAACGGGAGTGTATATCCGCGGTTCTCCCGAAAACAACCCCGAGGCATAGAAATCTCCGGTTGCGTTTCCGCCAAACATGACGTTGGGGATGTTAAGAGTTGAGAAAATGTAATCCAAATCTATATCTCTGAGTGACAGACGGAGCATTGACGTCGTATCGGCCGCCGCCGTTCCGTCTATCGAAATCATCTGGTCCTCATGGCCGGCCTTAAACCCTTTTACTGTCACATTTTTGGGCAATATATCCACGGTGGCGGGGAACACAGTCCACAGGGTATCATTAAAAACAGCTTCGCCGGGATTGACATCCACATGCGTGGCAAGTTGCGTATGCTCCTCGCCTAAAGATATCCGCGACATCGTAGTTGTAAAATTAAGGTCGCCAACAAACCGGTGCTCGTTTTTAATCAACCAGTCAACTCGGGTTTTTATAGTGTTGTCAAACAATGTTCCGCCGATATTCAGCGTCATATCTCCCCGTTTGGTAGGCACACAGGTTGTTATTCTGTAATCCGATTGATTTTCGTTTCCGTCAAGATTGACCGTCAATGCGGTTCCGGTAATAATCTTGTCTTTTTGCAACAGGAACGGAGCATCAACGGCGAGCTGCATTACATGCTGCAGATAGCTCATTTTACCGTTTATCTTTATCGGCGCTTCAATAGATACCGGCAAGTTAAGCATTTTTTCAAGGTTCCCATTCTCCTTAACGACAAAATCAAAGTTGAAATCGTTACCAAGATTTGCCGAATGACGGGCCTCCGAGTCGTGATGTTCACCGACCAATGCCGGAAGAAAATGGCCGACGATATCTTTCCAGGTTGTAGCTATCGCATTAAAGTTAAACGACCCGTATATACTACCCTCAATGACATCGCTGTCTATTGTTATCTCCTTTGGCGTCGACGCACAATCGGCATCAATATCTATCCTGTTAAGATTGATTCCCTGCCCCAAATCATTGATATATCTAACGTTGTTCAACCTCAGCCAGCCATCAAGCGTGTTAATATTCTCGCCTGAAATTGAAGCATCGGCAACAAACGCCAATTTGTGGTATTTGAAATTATTTGACAGATTAAGCGCGGCAAGGTCAATATTTGCAGCATTGATAAAGAACTCGGTCGAAGGGATGTCGACCATTGAAAGATGTCCCTCAACATTAACATCGGCATGCGGGTCGTTACTGTCTATTTTCGCATAGATAATTCTGTCATGCGATTTTGCCGTTACAGTTATATCGCTATAATCATATCCACGGTATTCTATGTGGTCAACATGAATGTCGGCCTCGCCTGCCGGATAGGGTTTATCCATAGCCAAATCTGCCTCGGCCGTCATTGTTATTTTGCCGGGGAGTTTATTGTCATTCAATAGCGTTGCAACGTCAAATTCGGTAGTGCTTACCGTTCCGGCTACCGACAAGCTTCGGCCTGCTTTAGGCAAAGCGGCGGTAACGTCGGCTATAACTTCGCCTATCTCGGTCGATACCGTTACATCTGCCGCTATCACGCCCTGCGTGTATGAGCCTTTTCCCGAGGCATTTATCACCCCAAGCGATTTCAGAATCGACCCGGTTTTTCCGGGCAGCCGGGTGAAATTTTCTGCGATTCCCACCGCCGACCCTGCATCGGCATTTATCTCAAACTCATCAACATTTACATCTATATTCCGGGCGATGTCGCGGTCCAGCCCCAGCAGTCTGACATTTGCCATTCTGACCGCCAACCGATACTCAGATGACGCGACATTCAGATTATTGACATAAATGCCATTATTCAGAGAGCCGGTAGCAGCCACGCTTAAATCAACAGGAGATTTAAGACCAGCCAGTACAGGCAACAAGGGAGCCAGGTCGGCCGGCGTTACATAACTTCCATCCTTTATTCCAACGCTATGCTCATCGCGGCTGAGAGCATCGGCAATGTCGCCATATCCGTTGTAAAATAGTGCCAAATCATCCAAAAGCAGCGATGTTCCCGGCATTCTAATTGTCAATCCGTTTACCGACAGACTTTTATCGGTCACGTCGGCCTGAAACTGCAAGTTGCTAAGACGCAATCCAGAACGCTCGGTCAACGACATGCGCCTTAGGGAAGCCGAGAAATCGTCATTCTTTATTCGTGGCAATAGAAGATTTAAGTTTATATCATCTATTGCGATATGATTAACATCAAACACACCCTCGGCCGTAGCCGGAGTCGATTTAACATCGTAGGTCAACGACGCTTTTCGCAACAGGACATGCCCAATTCGGAGGTCAAATTTCGTTGGAGGCTTCTCTTTATCCTTTGGCTTAAGAGCCTCGATTATATGATTGATATTCAGTTTTGAATCGGGAGTTTCCTTGTAGAGAGTCACTTTCAAACCCTCTATCTCGGCCAGGGTAATAATGATTTTTTTCGTTTGCCATAGTGCCATTATCTCAATTGCTGCATCTATGCGGTCAATCCACATAGCGTTGACATCGGCACTATCTTTAACCGCAACATCCTCTATTACAAGGCGAGAGGGAAGGTCGAGAGACAGGCTGCCAATCTCCACCGGAGTGTTTAGCAACTGCGACAATTCTTTTTGGGCAGTCTCCTTTAATAAATTCTGAACACCGCTGAGCGACAAGATTATATATAGCACCAACGGTAACGCTATCACAATCGAGAGTAGCGTTACCGCAAAGGCACGAAATATCTTGTAAAATTTCTTCATCAACCGATATTCAGAATTGTAACGCGATGGAACAATCAGGCAAGCTCCTTGATTGCCTCTTCAATTGTTACCACCTTCTGCTCACCGGTCGACATGTTTTTGAGCGTCAGTTTACCTTCGGCAAGCTCTGACTCGCCAACGATTCCGACGTAGGGTGCCGCCATAGCGTTGGCATAGTTCATCTGTTTCTTCATCTTGGTACGGTCAGGATAAATCTCTGCAGGAATACCGGCCGCGCGCACTGCCATCAGATATTCCATCGACCGGACCTCCTCGGCCTCGCCTAAGTTGAGGAACAGAATTTTTGTGGCGGTAGTGATTGTGGCGGGATACAAATCGAGAGCATTGAGCACGTCATAGATACGATCAGCACCAAACGAGATTCCCACTCCCGACACGTCGGGCATTCCGAACACACCCGTCAGGTTGTCATATCGCCCTCCGCCGGTTATGCTGCCAATCTCCACATCGCGAGCCTTTACCTCGATAATGGTGCCGGTATAGTAATTCAGACCGCGAGCCAGCGATACGTCAAGCTCAACCATTTCTCCAAGCCCCATTCTCATAGCCCCGGCAAGTACCGTTTGCAGCTCTTCAACGCCCTTTGAACCTGTTTCACTCGCGGCCAACAACTCTCCAAGCTGTTCAAGACGCTGAGCCGTTGTGCCCCCTATCGTGATGATAGGCGTCAGTCGTGAAATAGCCTCATCACCAATGCCTTTTGACGCCAACTCCTCGTTCACTTTGTCAAGGCCTATTTTGTCAATCTTATCAATGGCAACAGTGATGTCGATAATCTTGTCGGGCTCTCCAATCAGCTCTGCAATTCCGGCAAGCACCTTGCGGTTGTTCAGCTTTATGGTGACATTTATTTTCAGGCGTTTCATCACCTCGGCAATCAGCCCCAGCAGCTCAATCTCGTTGACAAGCGAGGTGGAGCCAATCACGTCGGCATCACACTGATAGAATTCCCGATAACGCCCTTTTTGGGGTCGGTCGGCGCGCCAAACGGGCTGTATCTGATACCGCTTGAATGGAAATTGCAGCTCTTGACGATGCATGACTACAAAACGGGCAAAAGGCACTGTCAAATCATAACGCAACCCTTTTTCACATAGCTGTGCCGCCAGTCGCGGACAATCGCCGGCCTCGATTAACGCCGGGTCAACGCCACGCAGAAAATCGCCCGAATCGAGTATCTTAAAAAGCAATTTGTCACCCTCCTCGCCATATTTTCCCATCAGTGTTGACAGATTTTCCAGCGACGGAGTTTCAATCTGGCGGAATCCATAAAGCGAGAAAACTTCTCTTATTGTGTCAAATATATAGTTGCGCCTGGCCATTTCAACCGGCGTAAAGTCACGTGTTCCCTTGGGTATCGATGGTTTCTGAGCCATAATTTGTATCTGTCTGTTTAATAGTCAATTTGCTGCTTACGCGTCACTTAATCGAATAATCAACTATATCTACCAATTTCATGTCAAACACCAGTGTTTCAAACGGACCGATGGCGCCACTTGTAGTACCACTGCTGCCGTAAGCAACATTGTAGGGAAGAACAACCCGGCAGCTGTCGCCAACACGCATATTTTCCAATGCAATCCACCACCCCGTTATTGTTTCCTTGGGGCGGAAATATGAGACCCTCGATGTAGCTGTAAACGACGAGTCAAAGGCGACGCCACGTGAATTGCGACCTATGTACGATATTGCGCAACGGCTTGTCAACATAGGAGTTAAATTCCCTTCTGTTTCAGCCCGGTCGTTAAAATAGTGTATCAATATCTCCGAGCCCATATCCCACGCCGGCACTATCTTGGTGTAAAACTTTTCACCGTTCTCGTCAAGTAGCTCTGTCTGTTCCTTGTAGAACAGCTCGTTGGCTTCACGAGTTTCGGTATATTCATTCCATATCTGCGTTGCCTTGTCATTACAAGCTTCTGTAATGACAAGTACCAGAATCAAAACCGGAATAATGTAGATTATTCTTTTCATAACAAATCAACAGAATCAAAATTCCACTTTGGGCGCTTGGGCAGCACCCTCGGCAGCCTTAAACTGGGGCTTCAGGTCAAAGCCAAACCAGCCTGCGTAGATATTAGTAGGAAATTTTTTGATTGCCGTGTTATAGTCGGCAACCGAAGTTGTGTATGACTGGCGAGCCACGGTGATTCTATTCTCCGTGCCCTCCAATTGTACTTGAAGGTCTCTGAAGTTTTCATTGGCTTTCAAATCGGGATAAGCCTCCGTTACAGCAAGAAGCGACTTCAAAGCACTGCTCAGCTCCCCTTGCGTCTGCTGAAAACGCTCAATATCTTCCTCGGTCATATTTGTAGGGTCGATAGTTATTGAGGTGGCTTTTGCTCTTGCTTGCGTCACCTTTTCGAGCGTTTCGCTTTCGTGGCTCGCATAACCTTTTACGGTTGCAACAAGATTGGGAATCAAATCTGAACGACGCTGATACTGATTTTCAACCTCAGCCCATTTTTGCTCCACATCCTGCTGTTTCTCCACAAGCGAGTTATAATTGCATGATTGAAGCCCGGCCATAGCCATAACTGCGACAATCATAAGTGCCAATTTATTCAAAAATTTCATAATCAGAAAATTAAGAGAGTTTGCGAAGGAGTGAATTAATCGAAACTTCATCGTGGATTATTTTGTGCAAGTCGGCTACATTCACGCGACTCTGCTCCATTGTATCCCGGCGACGCAAGGTAACAGTGTTATCCTCAAGGGTTTGATGATCCACCGTGATACAGAACGGAGTGCCAATCGCATCCTGGCGACGATAACGCTTGCCTATCGAGTCTTTCTCGTCATAGCGAGTGGTAAAATCAAACCGCAACTCGTTGACTATCTCACGGGCCTTTTCGGGCAGCCCGTCTTTGCGAACCAATGGCATTACCGCACATTTTACAGGGGCCAGCGCTGCCGGAAGATGCAGAACAACACGCTTGTCGCCTCCCTCCAGTTCCTGCTCCTCGTAGCTTGAACAGAGAACGGTCAGGAACATTCGGTCAACACCTATCGAGGTTTCGATAACGTAGGGAGTGTAGCTTTCATTCAGCTCGGGGTCAAAATACTGAATCTTTTTACCCGAGAATTTTTCGTGCTGCGACAGGTCAAAGTTTGTACGCGAATGGATACCCTCAACCTCTTTGAATCCAAATGGCATTTCAAATTCAATATCGGTTGCGGCATTTGCATAGTGGGCCAGCTTGTCATGGTCATGGTAACGATACTTCCAGTCGCCCAGACCCAACGCCTTGTGCCATCGCATACGGGTCTCTTTCCACTTGCCAAACCACTCCAATTCCTGCCCGGGGCGCACAAAGAACTGCATTTCCATCTGCTCAAATTCACGCATTCTGAAAATAAATTGACGGGCTACAATCTCGTTTCGGAATGCCTTGCCAATCTGAGCAATACCAAATGGGATGCGCATTCTACCGGTCTTTTGAACATTCAGATAGTTCACAAAGATTCCCTGTGCAGTTTCGGGGCGCAAATAAACACCCATAGCCCCGTCGGCTGTACTTCCCATTTCGGTTTTAAACATCAGGTTGAACTGGCGAACATCGGTCCAGTTACGTGTGCCTGATATCGGGCAAACGATTTCGCAATCGAGAATGATTTGGCGCAGCTCCTCCAGGTTATTGTCGTTCAGAGCGTTGGCAAAACGCTCGTGGACAGCATCGCGCTTTGCCACATTCTCCAACACGCGAGGATTTGTAGAGCAGAACACAGCCTCGTCAAAAGAGTCTCCAAAACGTTTCCGGGCCTTGGCAACCTCTTTATCTATCTTCTCGTCTATCTTTGCCAGATAATCCTCAATCAGGACATCCGCACGATAGCGTTTTTTTGAATCGCGATTGTCAATCAACGGGTCGTTGAATGCATCGACATGGCCCGAAGCTTTCCATATAGTAGGATGCATAAATATCGCAGAATCAATACCTACGATATTTTCATTGAGAAGCGTCATGGAGTCCCACCAATAACGCTTGATATTATTTTTCAGCTCAACGCCATTCTGACCGTAATCGTATACGGCCGACAAACCATCGTATATCTCGCTGGACTGAAACACAAACCCATACTCTTTTGCATGGGATACTATTTTCTTAAAGACTTCGTCTTGAGTTGCCATTCTTCTTCAATTAAAAATATGTTAATTTATTCAATCTGCAAAAGTAGTGAAAAATTTCCAAACCGGTCTAAAGTTCCAAGTCGCCATTTATAATCTCATGCCATGGCAAGCCATTTGCCGCAACCGCTTCAAGGAATGGGTCGGGATTGAACTCTTCCACGTTGTAGACCCCGGCTTTACGCCACTGCCCCGTCAAGAACATTATTGCGCCACACATCGCCGGTACTCCCGTTGTATAGCTGACAGCCTGCATACCGGTTTCCTTATAGGCCGCCTCGTGGCTGCAATTGTTGTAAATGTAATAGGTCATGGGCTTGCCCTCCTTGTCGAGCCCCGATATGCGACAGCCTATAGAGGTTTCTCCATGATAATTCTCGCCTAAATCCTGAGGATTGGGCAACACCGCCTTAAGGAACTGCAACGGAACAATCTTGGTGCCGTTATAGTCAACCTCGTCAATGCGTGCCATGCCAATATTCTGAATAACACGCAGATGCGTCAGATATTCCTGGCCGAATGTCATCCAGAAACGAGCCCGCTTGATTGACGGGAAATTTTTCACCAAGCTTTCAAGCTCCTCATGGTAAAGCAGATAGCTTTCGCGAGCGCCTATGCCGGGATAATTCAACGGCTGGTGAAATTCCAGCGGCTTGGTTACAACCCACTCGCCGTCTTGCCAATAGCGGCCGTTTTGTGTAATCTCCCGGATGTTAATTTCGGGATTGAAATTTGTAGCAAAAGCTTTTCCGTGGTCACCGGCATTACAATCCACAATATCAAGATATTGCATTTCACTGAAATAGTGCTTTGCGGCATAAGCGGTAAAAACGCCGGTTACACCCGGGTCAAACCCGCAACCCAGGATAGCTGTCAGGCCGGCTTTTTCAAACTTTTCCTTGTAGGCCCATTGCCACGAATATTCAAAGTGTGCCACATCTTTAGGCTCATAGTTTGCCGTATCAAGATAATTGACTCCGCATTCCAGGCATGCATCCATGATAGTCAAATCCTGATATGGAAGAGCCACGTTGATAACCAACTCGGGCTTATGCTTTTTAAACAGGGCAACAAGTTGCGCAACCGAATCGGCGTCAACACAATCGGCACTGACGTGGGATTTTCCTATCGCATCCACAACAGCCTGACATTTGCTTAACGTACGCGATGCGATTACAATTTCGCTGAACACTTCGGGATGTTGAGCACACTTGTGGGCCACAACGGTTCCTACACCTCCCGCTCCTATAATTACTACTTTAGACATATTCAATTTTTTATTTTTTTTGCTTAATCGGAATCCAACTCACTAAGAATGAGAGCAACAACGACGTTATCGAACCCACCAATGTCACAAACCAAATCATTGACATGTTAAACTCAATGGCACTCATGGGATAATGCCCTCCGGTAACCTTTTCCATTTCGTCGGCAAACTCAATACAATCGGCTATTCCCGACTGTTTCATCATCTGAATTGATGAAACGAACGTATTGTCAAGATAACCCGGATTAATCCACCTCATGTAGACAAACGACAACCCGAACGCAATCAGAGACCCGCAGCCACACATGACCAACCCTTGCATCCATAATGCCGATTTGGTTGTAAAACCTCGTTCTGACACATAATACCGACGTTGCATGACGTATATCAACACCGGGGCCATTACAAATTGAACCACAAAAAGCAGATTCAACAGCGGCACACGCATTGCGAATATCATAGCAAACACCATTATGCTCAGATAAATGCCAAAGACCACACCATCCTCGGCTCCACGCTTGTAGGGAGATTGAAGTTCAATACCGTCTTTCATCTTTCTCGTACAAAAACATCACAAAATTACAAAATTAATTCGATATATCAATCTTCTCACATCAATCTGCGGTCAATATCAATCAATATCGTCTTCATTGACGGGGATAAAAACTCCTCCGCCGCACAATCCTTGATAAACAAGAATGTGCGGCGGATAAGGATAGAGCAGTCTCTTGAACGGAATTCAAGAGGCCCATAATGCTTGGATGAGACAGAGATTATTTTACTCTCTCGTTCAATTCGCTACCAGCCTTGAATTTAACCGACTTGCGAGCGGGAATTTCGATAGTCTCCTTTGTACGGGGGTTGATACCAGTACGTGCCGATTTTTCAGCAACAGAGAATGTTCCAAAACCTACAAGTGCAACTTTGTCGTTTGCAGCCAATGCATCGGCGATAGCACCAATTGTTGCATCAAGAGCACTTTTTGCGTCTACTTTAGTCAAACCCGATTTCTCGGCGATTGCGTTAATTAATTCTGTCTTGTTCATAATTTTGTGTGTAACATTAAATAAATTTGTTCAGATTGTGCAAATATAATTGTAAATTCTGAAAAATCGGCAATATTCACGTAAAAAAAGTTAAATTTAATCAAATTAATACTAAATCCGGGCTGAATCCTGCCTACATTGCCGTTTATTTTACAATATTTCACATTTTTTTGCAGTCTCCGCGTTACTATGCTTTACTAAGTTAAAGAATTGGGCAGTTTTGATTTTTTACATTATCTTTGCAGACGATTTGAGCTTGAAACGTTGATTAAACACAAATTATATATTGTTGCAACAATTTTGGCGTGTGCATTATCGGCGATGGCCGACCACACTGCGGTTGTGAACGCGCATGCACTTTCATCTGCCGGCCTTGACTCCATCGCGGTCGGCTCTGATTCGTTGACACTTTTGCCCAAAGACTCAATATTCCCCATACCGCAATACACTACGCTCGATACAATTGTAACCGACTCTGTTTCAGTTGTACAACAGGATACAATCAACACCGATTCCATTGCTCAAACCGTTTCGCGACGCCGCAACCGCCGCAATCTGAGCCGGCAGCAAATCAACACATCACCGCCCGATACAAAAATCATGCGCATGAAAGCCGACCTCGATAATACAGTTGAGTTTTCGGCAACCGATTCTATGGTACTTATAGGTCGCACCCGCGCTAAAATGTTTGGGCCCAGCAAGGTTACATACGGCACCATAGGCCTTGACGCCAACTCTATCGACATGGATTTAACATCCAGTACTGTGTATGCAATCGGCGTACCCGACACAACCGGCGAGGTTATCGGCTCGCCCGTATTTACCGATAGCGGCACCTCATACGAGTCTAAGACAATGGATTATAACTTCAAGACCGGCAAAGGGTATATCACCGATATTATCACCGAGCAGGGAGAAGGCTACCTCACGGGCGGCGTTACAAAAAAGGTTGACGACAACACTTTTTACATTCAGAACGGCCGCTATACGACGTGTGACCAGCATGATGCCCCCCATTTCTGGATTCAGGTAACAAAGGCAAAAATGCGGCCTAAAAAGGATGTAGTGTCGGGCCCGGCCTATATGGTTCTGGCCGGTTTACCGCTGCCGATAGCGGTTCCGTTCGGCTACTTCCCGTTTACCGATACCTACTCCTCGGGTATTATAGTACCCTCATTTGGCGACGATTACAATCGAGGTTTTTATGCAAGTAACGGCGGCTACTACTTTGCGATAAACGACAATATCGACTTGGCTTTAACGGGCGAAATATATACAAAAGGCTCGTGGGGAATAAAAGCAACCTCCTCGTATGTAAAACGTTACAAATTTTCGGGCAATTTCAACATTTCATTTCTCAAATCAATCTATGGAGACAAAGGCAGTCCCGACTATTCTGCCCAGACCAACTTTCAAGTGGTTTGGAGCCACACCCAAGACGCCAAAGTCAACCCAAATCTGACATTCTCATCAAGCGTAAACTTTGCCACATCGGGATATTCACGAAACGACCTCAACAGCTACTACAATTCATCGTTCACCGAAAACACAAAGAGCAGTACCATCAACATGACTTACCGCTTTCCGGGTACAAAATGGTCGTTATCGACAACTGCCAACATTTCACAGCGCACTCAGGATTCAACGCTAACGGTTTCATTTCCAAACGTTACCGTAACAATGTCGCAGGTCGCTCCATTCAAACGCAAGCGCGCGGTCGGTGCCGAAAAATGGTATGAAAAAATCAAGCTCAGCTATTCGGGTATATTCAATAACTCATTGACGGCCAACCAAAATCAATTTTTCAAAAAGAGTCTTATAAAAGACTGGCGAAACGGGATGAAACACTCGGTTCCTATCTCGGCTACGTTCAACATTTTCAAGTATATAAACTTAACTCCGAGCGTAAGCCTGACCGACCGAATGTACACGTCAAAAGTGCGTCGTCAGTGGGACCCGAACGCATCGGCCGAAATTGCCGACACAACCTATAGTCTGTACAACGTGTGGGATTTTAATGCATCCCTGTCGTTTGATACCAAGATATACGGTTTTTATCAGCCACTTCCATTCTTAGGCGACAAGGTAAAAATGATAAGACACGTGCTGACTCCAACCGTATCACTTTCGGGCGCTCCCGACTTCGGCTCATCTTTCTTTGGCTATTACGGCAACTACAGTTACACCGACAACAACGGCAACATAATCAACCGCCAATATTCCTATTTCCCGAACTCGCTCTTCGGTGTTCCCGGAACAGGCCGTCAGGGAAATCTATCGGTGTCATTAGCCAACAATCTGGAAATGAAAGTTAAAAGCGATAAGGATTCGATTGGCGAGAAGAAAATATCGTTAATTGAAAATTTCACGCTATCCCAAAGTTATAATTTTGCGGCCGATTCAATGAACTGGAGCAATCTCAACACATCCATAATGCTTAGGCTTGTCAAGAATTTCAATCTCAACCTGTCGGCAACATGGGATGTGTACACCTATCAGCTCAACGAGGCCGGCAACCCCGTCAGAGTCAATATTCCGCGTTTCAAAGTTGGGAAAGGATGGGGCCGACTGTCAAGCACCGGCACCTCGTTCTCATATACCATCAACAACGATACTTTCAAACGTAAGAAAAAAGAGAGCCCACCCGGAGAAACAACCCGAGAGTCACAATCGTCGCCTCCAGAAACATTTGACTATCAAGTCCAAACAAACGACCGAGAGGAAACAGCAGGTGACGGAATGGATTTTGGGCCCGACGGCTATCAGAAATGGGAAGTCCCATGGAGCCTAACATTCAATTATTCCGTCAGTTACGGATATGGCAATTTCAATAAAGAAAAGATGGAATACGACGGGCGCATCAATCAGAACCTTAGTTTCTCGGGTAATATACGCCCAACGCGCAACTGGAGTTTTTCGTTCACGGCAAGCTACAATTTCGACACCAAAAAACTTGCCTACATGAATTGCAACATATCACGAGACCTCCACTGCTTCACTATGAGTGCCAGCTTTGTACCTGTTGGGCCTTACAAGAGCTATAATTTCCATATTGCCGTCAAATCATCCCTGTTGAGCGACCTGAAATATGACAAACGTTCTTCGGTTAGAAACGGTATCATCTGGTATTAATATGGGGTCAAACACAATAACACCCATATTGCTTACGTTTTCTATACAATGAAAACTATCCGATTGATAATAATTATGGTTGTTGCCGCTGTCGCCACCATGGCGAGCGTGGATGCAAACGGGGCGCGTCTGAACGACAAGCTCAACAATCGACCGTACGCCGACCTGCGCCGCTGGCACCTCGGATTTTCAATTGGTGTCCACACCCAGGATGTAACATTTACCCACAACGGCTATACAACCCCATCGGGCGAAACATGGTTCATGGACCAACCGGCGTTTTCTCCCGGATTTTGCGTTAACGGATTGATTGATTTTAGGTTAAACACGTACTTCAATCTGCGGATATCTCCGGGTATGTACTTCGGTAATCGAGACATAAAGATGCTTGACTCAACCACAGGGGCCACTGCCGGGCAAAATGTTAAATCGGCACTCGTTGTAGCTCCCGTTGATTTGAAATTTTCATCACTTCGCCTGCGTAACGTGCGGCCTTACATCACGGGGGGAGTAATGCCAACCTTTGACGTGTCAAAACGCCGCAGCGATTATCTTAAGTTCAACACAGCCGACTGTTATCTTACCGTAGGTTTCGGATGTGATTTCTATCTACCCTACTTCAAATTCATTCCCGAAGTAAAATTCTGCTTTGGGCTGACCGACATTTTAGACCGCAATCGGCCTGACCTTGACGACAATCCTGATATGCTTAAAATGACCCAGTCGCTGAAAAAGGCAGCGTCACAGATGGTAGTATTTTCATTCTATTTTGAGTAAACAGTAAGCAACCATACGCGAATGAGACAAAACAACCGCATATATCATTTTCTGCTCGCAATAATTGCCATAACATTGGTTATTGAGGGTGCTTACGCCCAGACTGATGCAATTCTGACTCAGTATTATGAACTCCCGTCATACTACAATCCGGCCGCAATAGGCAATACCGACAATATCCGTATCAGAGCCGGCTCCCGCCTGCAATGGCTGGGCATAGAAGGCGCGCCGCTGACATTTCTCGGAACCGCGGATATGCCCGTAAAACTCGGGTCAAAGAGAGCCGGAGTTGGAATAGTTCTGCAACAGGAATCTATAGGTCTGTACAGCAACATCAACGCATCGGCGCAGGCAGGATACAAGTTTAAGGCCCTCAAAGGTGTTTTTACGGCGGCTGTAAACATAGGGTTCGTTGACCGCACATTCAAGGGCTCGGAGGTTTATCTTCCCGATGACGACGATTTCCACGAGAGTTTTGATGACGCGATACCAACAACCGATGTTCACGGCACTGCGCTTGACCTCGGGGTGGGTCTTGAATATGTACATCCCAAATTTTGGGCGGGGGTTTCCT
>JAFLTJ010000044.1 GCA_022510465.1 Muribaculaceae bacterium | reverse complement strand
GGAAAGCAGGCTTCCAAGCCTGCGCTTGCGCGGCGGAGCCGCAGCCACTTCGATAACCGCGTACGAGCTCGCGCAGCGAGCGACGTGCGCGGACCAACGCCACTTTACGACATCGCACCCCGGAGGGGTGCTACTATCTTCCCCCGGTCAGATATTGCTCAAAATATCCACCGCCGTCTCAACCGTCTTGACATTCAGTATCGCAAAACTGTTCCGGTTATTCACCTTACGGATTTTAACCCGACGCGGATTCCGCTGCACATAATCCAGCAGACGCCCAAACATATCCGACTCATAATACGCCTTGTTCGACTCATCCACAAAATACAGATACATCACCCCCTGCTTCAGATTCACCTTCTCAATGCCGAGACGACGTGCAAGACGGCGCAATCGCGGTATGCGCAACAGCTCCGCAGTCTCGGGAGGTATCTTCCCGAATCGGTCAAGCAACCGAGATTTAAACGCCTGCAAATCAAGCTCTCGCTCTATCCCGTCAAGCTCCCGGTACAGATTGATTCGCTCCCCCGCCTGCGGTACATACGTCGCCGGCAGCAGTAGCTCCATATCACTCTCTATAACCGTATCGGCAACATAATCCCGGTCACCCTCGGCAGCCTCATCGCCACGCTCATTCATCGGCAAATCGCTAAACTCCTCATTTCTAAGCTCCGTTACCGCCTCCTGCAACACCCTCTGATATGTCTCATAACCCAAATCGGCTATAAAACCACTCTGTTCGGCGCCAAGAAGATTGCCAGCACCGCGAATATCAAGGTCCTGCATCGCGATATGAATACCGCTGCCAAGCTCGCTGAAACTCTCTATCGCCTGCAACCGTCGACGCGCAACCGCCGACAGCGCCGCCGACGGCGGAACCATCAGATAGCAGAACGCCTTCCGATGACTGCGCCCAACGCGGCCGCGAAGCTGATGCAGCTCGCTCAACCCAAAATTATGGGCATTGTTTATCATCATCGTATTCACATTAGGCATATCTATTCCACTCTCGATAATTGTCGTTGCGAGCAGCACATCATAGTCGTGATTCGAGAAATCCAATATCGCCTGCTCCAACTTGTCAGGCGTCAGTCGGCCGTGGGCAACAAGAGTTCGCGCATCCGGCACAACCCGCTTCACACGCGATTCCAGCTCATACAAAGACTCTATCCGGTCGTTCACTATAAACACCTGCCCGTTGCGCGACAGCTCAAAATTAATCGCCTCCGCCAGCAACTCATCAGTCAGCGACCCAACGCTCGTCACTATCGGATACCGGTTGGCCGGCGGCGTCGTTATGGCCGACAAATCGCGAGCCCCCATCAGCGAAAATTGCAACGTGCGTGGTATAGGCGTCGCGCTCATTGTCAACGTATCCACATTAATTTTCAGCTGTTTAAGCTTCTCCTTTACCGCCACGCCAAACTTCTGTTCCTCATCCACCACCAGCAGCCCCAAGTCCTTGAATTTCACATTTTTACCTATCAGTTTATGGGTGCCTATCAGTATGTCAATCTTACCCGACTCCAAGTCCTCAAGAATCTGACGCGTCTCTTTGGCGGTGCGGGCTCGCGACAGATAATCCACCCTCACCGGGAACTCCTTCAACCGCTCGCTGAACGTATTGTAATGCTGATATGCCAATACAGTCGTCGGCACCAATACAGCCGTCTGTTTCCCGTCGGTCGCCGCCTTAAACGCCGCGCGTATCGCCACCTCCGTCTTCCCGAAACCAACGTCGCCACACACGAGCCTGTCCATCGGCCGCTCGCTCTCCATGTCAGCCTTAACCGCCTGAGTTGCAGTCAGCTGGTCGGGCGTATCCTCATAGATAAACGACGCCTCAAGCTCCTGTTGCAGATACCCGTCGGGCGAGAACGCAAACCCCTTCTCCTCACGCCGCGCCGCATACAGCTTGATTAAATCCCTCGCTATATCTTTCAGCTTCGCTTTCGTCTTCTCCTTGACCCTGTTCCAGGCCCCCGTGCCAAGCTTGTTGACACGCGGCTCCTCCCCCTCTTTTCCTCGATATTTAGCCAACTTGTGGAGAGAATGTATCGAAACAAAAATTATATCGCCCCCCGCATATATCAGCTTTATCATCTCCTGAGTCCGCCCGTTGACATCTATACGCTGCAAGCCTGCAAACCGCCCTATGCCATGGTCGGCGTGCACTATAAAGTCGCCCGGCTCTATCGTTGTCAGTTCCTTCAGCGAGAACGCAAGTTTCCCCGACCGCGCCCGGTCGCTCTTGAGACTGTATTTGTGGAAACGGTCAAAAATCTGATGGTCGGTAAAAACGCCAACCTTCATCACGTTGTCACAAAAACCCTCATGCAACGTTCCGATAACCGGAGTAAAAACAATTTCATCACCCCGGTCACCGAATATTGCCCTGAGACGCTCTATCTGCTTGGCCGAGTCACTCAGAATATACAACCGGTATCCGTCTGAAATCAGTTTTTTGAACGAAGTCGAAATCAAGTCAAAGTTCTTGTGAAATATCCCTTGAGGTGTGCATCCGTAATCTATTGAAGATGAAGCATTTCCATTTTTGCTTGTCCCGGCAGTGAACCAAACTTGCCGAAACCCTGCCAAACGCCGCTTAAACTGCTCTGCATCAACCACTTGCTTTAGCGCATCGGGGTTGCCCTCATTTGCTATCGAAGCGCTCACCGAAAACTTCGACCGCGCAATCGCCTCAATCCGTTCCACCGTGTAATCCGCATCACGTAAGGCAATTACACTATGCTCATCAATAAAGTCCAGCAACGACTCGTTGCTATCGGCTCCCGACATACTTGCAGTAATATCAATCCTATCCAACTGCTTGTCGCTCAGCTGTGTATCTATGTTAAACTGCCTTATAGTCTCTATCTCGTCACCAAAAAAATCAACCCTGAAAGGCAACTCAAAACTATATCCGAAAACATCTAATATCGACCCGCGAACGGCAAATTGGCCGGGCTCATAAACATAGTCTTGTTCAACGAAACCATTTGATTTCAACCACTTTACAGTCTCCGTCTGGTCAACTTCCGCCCCTCGGCACAGTGTCAATGTGTGCTCTTTCAGGCAATTACGGCCGGCAACTTTTTCGGCCAACGCCTCCGGATAGGCAACTACTGCCTTAAGTGTCAGGTCGTTATGCCATCGGTTTAACGCCTCGACACGCAATATCGCTGCCGGCGCATCCTCCTGTCCGTATTTTATATCTCGCTTATAACCAGAGGGAAACATCGCCACAGCCTCCTCCCCCAGCAAGCGACTCAAATCGTGGTACAGATAGCCGGCATCGTCGGCTGAGTCGCCCACAACAAGCAACGGCTTGTCAACCAGCCTTGTAACATCGGCCAGCATCATCGCCGCAGCCGACCCCGCCAAGTTGTAAACCGACACAATTCCGCCGCCACTGAGCGCCGATTTAAGCGCCCTATGACGGCCGGGAGCATTAAAACTTTCTTCTATCTCTTTGAGAGTCATTCTATTGCACGTTCCTTACCTACCGCTTTTTCACCGGCGCCAAAATAGCCTTGTAGCGAGCCGCATCATTGAGCAGCGACACCGCCGAATCTATAAACATATCATACTTGACCGCATCGGCACGACGCCCTCGCTGGTCATAATAGCGCTGAACAATCTCGCCGCTAAGATAAGGCGCTATCACCTTGCGGTTTAAGTCCAAATCGCTATTCAAATCATGGCGAAGCATATCCTCCAGGCGCGTAAACTCGGCCGCAACCGAATCGTTCATATATCCCTCTCGCTCAACCACTTTTCGTATCGACTCAAACATTTCATCCCACACCTTGTCATACTTGAATCGAGCCGGGTCTATCGACGCTTTAAAATCGGCCCACAACGTATCGTCAACAACAAACTTATCGGCCGGAACTATTGTTGAATGTTCTGCTGCATAGCGAGTTGCATAGTCAAAAACCCAGTTGTCGCGAACAACCGAGTAGGCCAGATGGCTCACTTCGGGATATTCTAATGCCACATCGGGCGTGATGCCTCCGCCGTCACGAACCTCTCGGCCGCCGGCTGTATAAAACACATTCGTCAGACTGTCAGGGATTCGCGAAACCGACCCGTCGGGATTTCGGTGACTGTAATCAATCGCCTGAATCAATCGGCCGCTCGGTATATAATACTTGGCAACAGTAACTTTAAGCAACCCGTCGTAGGGCAATTCGCGCGACGACTGCACCAAGCCCTTGCCAAACGAGCGAGCGCCCATTATCACGGCCCTGTCCACATCCTGCAACGCCCCCGATACAATCTCCGACGCCGACGCCGTACCCCCGTCTATCAATATAACTATCGGTATTTCAGTATCAATAGGCCGCTCGGTTGTCTTATAGGTTCTCTCGTTCAACACCCCCTTGCCACGGGTCTTCAACACCTCCGTTCCTCGCGGCAGGAAATAACCGGCTATTTTACAGGCACTTTCAAGCAATCCGCCACCATTTGCACGCAGGTCGAATATCAAGCCGCGCAGGCCCGGATTCTCCTCTTTCAGCGCCGTCAACGCCGTTTTCACCTCCTCGGGCGACCGCTCGGTAAACGACGTCAGCTCTATGTACCCTATCCCGTCTCCAACGATGCCGCTATATGGCACCGACGGCTGGATTATCTTTGCGCGGGTCAGCTCGAATGTCAGCACCGAGTCGGCCACGTATGGGCGATGCACCGTCACCTTTACCTTTGTACCGGCCTGCCCTTTTAGCGTCTTCGACACCCGGGCACTCTCCCATCCGCGCGTCGAGTCATTGTCAATCATCACAATCTTGTCACCGGCCTTGATTCCGGCCGTGTGGGCCGGGCTTCCGGCCTGTGGCTCCGAAAAATAAACCCACCCGTTGCGCTCCATTATGTAAGAACCAATCCCGGCATATTCGCCCGACGTCACCGTCTTAAAATCCTCCTGGTCCTTGTATGATATATATTCCGTATAGGGGTCTATGTCGTCAAGCATCGCGCTTATGGCCGTTGTGACCGATTTTTCTATATCAATCGTGTCAACATAATAGGTCTGCAACTCCTTTACCAAAGCGTTAAACACCTCGAGATTCTTTGTGATATCCTTCTTGGAACTGCCGGTCGTGGCCACTGCTGTCAGCGCAAGCGCCGCCGCAACTATTAGAACAAGTTTTTTCATCGCCTTTCTTATTGAGGACTACAAAGATAGAAAATATTACATTACAACGACTGCATTCAATTAAAAAAAGAGAGACGCGTGTCAAATGCATGACACGCGCCCCTCCCTTTCAATTATGGTCAAACAATCTTTTTTACTTTACAAGCACCTTCACGACCTTGTTGCCTATAACCTTGATGTAGGGCCGGCCGGCAGCCGGGCTCTTAATCTCAATACCGTTGATGTCAAAGTAGCGAACGCTCTCGCCATCAACACCAATCGTAAAGATACCAGACTTGGCATCGGTTACAATCAGCTTGTAGGAAGTTTCGGCCGACTTGTAGGTTGCTGTTTCGTTGGAAGTTGCAGTGATAAACGTTGTTCCTGCAGCTACAAGAGTTATCTTGCCCTCGGCGTCGATTGTTGCAACAGTTTCGTCGCTTGACGAGTAAACGACACCACCCTCGATAATACCGTCGAGAACCGGATACTCGGGAGCCTCATCGCTCATGTCAACTGTCAGCTCGGGTACATATTCGCCGTCAGCGTCAATCCACTCAAGCTGCGGGTCAATCTTGTCAACCTTGTAGGTAGCGCTGACAACGCGACTCTTCACACCATCCTTTTCAGCGTAAGCCTTAACGGTAAGTGACTCGGTGGCGGTGTAGGGCACCATAACTTTGTCTTCAGTGTCATACTTCACGAAGTCGTCGTCATAATCCTCTACCATGTAGTAGATGTCACAACCCTCCTCGGCAGTGATTTCAATATACTCGTAGGGAGCCACAACCGAGCCATCGGCAGGATTGAATTCCGGAACTGCTATTGAAGCCTCAGCCTCGGTCAGAGTGGTAAATTCGCCATACTGAGCATCGCGGGTTATGATATTCCCATCGGCTGTTTCAAGCTGTGCTACAGCCTGATACTGGTAAGTTGTGCCGGCAGTAAGGTCGGTAACTGAAATCGTTACAGTCTGGCCATAAACAGGCTCTTCGATTTCAACCTTATACTCCTTAAAGTTCTCACCCTTAACAAGTACCGAAGCCTTAGCACCCTCGGGAATACCCTTGAATCCATAGCTCACATTAATATCGGCCGAAGTGTCGGTAATATTGTCGGCTACATGGTGAATAACCTCTGCTGTAGTTTCTTCGGTTTCAACCTTGTAGGTATGGAACTCAACTTCAACCTCTTCTGATTTCACATCTCCCGATGCAGCATAGATTGTAACGGTATAGTCCGTATCGGCCTCAAGGTCTTCAATAACAAAATTATAACCGTGATTTTCCTCTACAGCAACAAAATCGTCATCGTTCGGGCCCTTGTAGTAAACAGTAACAACAGCGTCATCGGCAAGACCCTCGGTCTCTACAGGCACTGTAAAGCCAACCGACATGTTTGGATAAGCATTATAAGTAACTTCTCCAACGGTAATTGTACCCTCCGGGAATGTTATTTTAGCCGGATATGCAGTTCTCCAAGAATAGGCAGAAGTGCAGTACTTTGTAAGGTCAAATACCGGATTGCTGATTGTCAAAACGCCATCTTTAAAAGTGTCAAACGCCTGATTATTTGTTTCCATAAAATTAACAATCAGGTCAAAATATAAGTCAGCGTCATAATCGCTGCCAAAGCCATATATTTGCCACCCGAGCGTACCGAAATTGAACATATCTGCATTGTCGACAGCATTCTTATATCCGGCAGGATAACCGGCGTGTACAATTACATGGTCGGGGTCGGTTATATCAAAAACTATTTGGCCATGGAATTCAGAAATATTTTCATCAGCTACGGGAGAATTTTTATACGGTTCCCAAAGACGATAAAGATTACTATTATTTACATTCTGCTGAAGTTCAACCTTGTAAGCATTTTCAGCCGGGTCCATTTGCCAAGAAGGGAGCACCCATCCATCCTCGAATGTTGCATTGCCGATTGTTTTCCACTGTCCTTCTTGAACCTCATCAATGACATATTCCTGATAAGCTCCTATCACATCAAAGATGTTATACCAACCTGCGATTTGGTTAAATGTGCTACTTGCTGATACCGGCCAAGAAAATCCGGAATCACTGGAAAAGTTTATATCGCTGGTCTTAGGATCAAACGTCGCCGTTATCGAATTTTGTAATTTTATGCCGTTGTTATAGACAAAAGGGAAAAATGCGACATAACTTCCGCTCACTTGTCCAAGACTCATGGGAGTGATAGTAAGGGTATTTGTTTCCTCATTAAAATCAAACGGCACATCCGAAATAAAGAACTCATCACTGTCATCGGGTACGATAAAATAGCACTCGAAATCCTCATCATATTCAATTGCTACGGTTGTGCTTACAATTCCTTCACTATCTTCAAAATAAAGGTCATTAATATACATCGTATAGATGCCTTCGATGGAGTATGTACCATCGGCTGCAGGAGCTTTAAACACTGTTCCATCAACATTTGCAATCTTTTTCAATGAATGCATCTGAACAGCGCCATTTCTTTTGATTTTGGTTTGATTTTCCTGTCTGGATAGACTAAGATTCTTAGCGGTAGCACCATTCTTAAGAGAGTGCGCGCCACTTTCAATCTTAAGTTCCGGAGTACCGACCGTCGAAACGGCACTCAGGCTCGCAGCTGAGGCCGACAATGCTACAACGGCCGCAGCGAGTAATGTGTAGAACTTTTTCATAAATAAAAAAATTAAAATACTCAATAACCTGATTTCCCTCTGAAAATCAGGAGTTAATTTATAGAATGTAGATTAGTTTTGTACCTCGTATATGGAAACGCATTAGCGCTCTACACTTTGTTTATTCAAATTGGCTGCAAAATTATACAACAAAAGTTAAATATACAAGTTATTTGCAAAAAAATCCCGCGACGAGTGCCGCGGGATTCCGTTATATACTTGTATAAAAGTCTGTTATACCTGAGGACCGGCTGCAACGAGTGCGCGACCGGCTTCGTGGCCTTCAAACTTCTTGAAGTTGTTGATAAACATTTCGGCAAGCTTGTTGGCCTTGGTGTACCATTCCTGAACGTCGGCATAGGTGTCGCGCGGGTCAAGAATCTTAGGATCTACGCCGGGAAGTTCGGTAGGAATTTCAAAGTCATAGATGTCAAGTTTCTTGGTGGGAGCGCTCAAGATTGAGCCGTCGAGGATAGCGTCGATAATACCGCGAGTATCCTTGATAGAGATACGCTTGCCGCTTCCGTTCCAACCGGTATTTACCAAATAAGCCTTTGCGCCGCTCTTTTCCATGCGCTTAACAAGCTCTTCGGCATACTTGGTGGGGTGCAGTGAAAGGAATGCTGCGCCAAAACAAGCCGAGAATGTGGGAGTGGGCTCAGTGATACCGCGCTCTGTACCGGCGAGCTTGCTGGTGAAACCGCTGAGGAAGTAATACTTTGTCTGCTCGGGAGTCAGAATCGACACTGGAGGAAGCACTCCGAATGCGTCTGCGCTCAGGAAGATTACATTCTTGGCGGCAGGACCACGAGAGGGAACGATGATGTTCTTGATGTGGTCGATAGGATAAGAAACGCGAGTATTCTCGGTCACGCTCTTGTCGGCAAAGTCAATATTACCCTCGGCGTCAACGGTTACATTCTCAAGGAGTGAGTCGCGAGTGATAGCGTTGAAGATATCGGGCTCTGATTCCTTGTCAAGGTTGATAACCTTTGCATAGCAACCGCCCTCGTAGTTGAACACGCCGTTGTCGTCCCAACCGTGCTCGTCGTCACCAATAAGGAGACGCTTGGGGTCGGTAGAGAGGGTTGTCTTGCCTGTACCTGAGAGACCGAAGAAGATAGCGGTATTCTTGCCCTCCATGTCGGTGTTGGCCGAGCAGTGCATCGATGCGATACCGCGAAGGGGGTTGTAGTAGTTCATTATTGAGAACATACCCTTCTTCATTTCGCCGCCATACCACGTGTTGATAATCAACTGCATGCGGTGTTTAAGGCTGAAAGCAACGCAAGTCTCAGAGTTGAGGCCGAGTTCTTTCCAGTTTTCAACCTTAGCCTTTGATGCGTTCATAACAACAAAATCGGGCTTGAAAGCTGCGAGTTCCTCAGCTGTAGGCCGGATGAACATGTTGGTTACAAAGTGTGCCTGCCATGCAACTTCCATGATGAAACGAACGGCCAGACGAGTATCGGGATTGGTACCGCAGAAAGCGTCAACAACATAGAGAGTCTTGTCTGACAGCTCTTTGTTGGCAATCTTCTTAAGCTCGGTCCATGCCTCCTCGGTAATAGCCTTGTTATCGTTCTTATACTCATCGGTTGTCCACCAGATTGTATCTTTAGACACCTCATCTTCCACAAAGAATTTGTCTTTGGGCGAGCGGCCGGTGTATATACCGGTCATAACGTTTGCTGCATCGAGGCAGGTTAACTGCGCGCGTTCATAGCCAACGAGATTACGATTCATTTCATCGTAAAACAGTTTCTCATAGCCGGGATTGTGAATCACCTTGGCACCGTTTATGCCATACTGTGAAAGATCAATTGTACTCATTTGTTTTATAATTTGTAAGTGGTTGTTAATCAATATTGTTCAGAGTCTCAATTCTCTGCATTAGAATTGCGCTCTGCCGGTGACAAACGGCAACACCCTACTTCACCGATGCAAAGTTAATGACTTTTCTCGGCTTACGAAATTTTAATAAGGAAAAATTTCCGTAATTAATATTTTTTAAGAAATCTGCAACATTCGCTCGATTGGCAACCGTGCCCGCTCGGCAATGGCGGGGTCAATCTCGATGGCCGGAGAAAGGTCACGCAAACAGTTGCGCAACTTCTCCAACGTGTTAAGCTTCATAAAGTTACAATCATTGCAGCCACAGGTGCTGTCGGCCGGTGGAGCCGGTATGAATTGCTTGTCGGGGCACTTTTTAGTCATTTCATGCAGGATTCCGCTCTCGGTCGCAACAATGAATTGGCGGCTCGGAGACTCAATGGCATACTTGAGCAACACGGCCGTGGAACCAATCACGTCGGCAAGCACACGAACGGCACCCTTACACTCGGGATGAACCAGGACCTTGGCCTCGGGATACTGTTTTTTCAACTCTACAATCTTTTCTACCGAGAATTGCTCGTGGACATGACAGGCACCGTTCCACAACACCATTTCGCGCCCGGTTATAGAGTTGATATAAGCGCCGAGGTTACGGTCGGGTCCGAATATGATTTTTTCATCCTTGGGGAAGCTTTCCACAATTTTGCGCGCGTTTCCCGAGGTCACAACAACGTCGGTCAGAGCCTTGACGGCCGCGGTTGTGTTTACATAGGAAATGACGGTGTGACCGGGGTGGTCGGCAATGAAACGGGCAAAAGCGCCGGCCTCACACGAGTCGGCAAGCGAACATCCGGCATTCATATCGGGCACCAGAACAGTTTTTTCCGGGCATAATATTTTGGCTGTCTCGCCCATAAAATGAACTCCGCAGAGAACTATTACCGGCGCATCAATCTCCTGAGCCTGCCGCGCCAGCGCCAGCGAGTCGCCTATATAGTCGGCAATATCCTGAATATCACCCTGCTGGTAATAGTGGGCCATAATGACGGCATTTCGCTCGGCCTTAAGTTTCTTTATCTCCTCGATGAGCTGCTTTTTGTCCTCTTTCATTTTGTAGGTCTGTTTAATTGTGCCGCAAAAATAGTAAATATTTGGAATTTTAACTATCTTTGCCGATTATTGTAGCAAAACAGACATACAGATGAACATACTTGAGTTGAGCGAACAGGAAATAGTTCGCCGCGGAAGCCTTGAGGAGCTTCGCAACCGCGGGATAGAGCCCTATCCGGCTGCCGAATTCCCGGTAAACGGTTATACGGATGAGATTAAAGCGACGTTTGACGACAATGCCGCCGAGGAGCGCCACGTGTCGATAGCCGGTCGCGTGATGAGCCGCCGAATCATGGGTAAGGCTTCGTTTATGGAGCTTCAGGACTCGCGTGGCCGCATACAGGTTTATGTCTCCCGCGACGACCTGTGTCCCGGTGACGACAAAGACGCATATAACGTTGTGTTCAAGAAACTGCTTGATATAGGCGATTTTGTAGGAATCACGGGGAAAGTGTTCCGCACCCAGATGGGAGAAATCACCGTTCATGCCGACACGTTGACGCTGCTGAGCAAATCGTTGCGACCGCTACCCATCGTGAAAGTTAAGGATGGCGTTACCTATGATGCCTTTGATGACCCCGAGTTACGTTACCGCCGCCGTTATGTTGACCTGGTGGTAAACGAGGGAATAAAGGATATTTTCATCAAGCGCACGAAGGTGTTCAACACCATGCGCAACTATTTTAACGAGAACGGCTACATGGAGGTTGAGACCCCGGTGTTGCAGTCGATTCCCGGCGGCGCGGCGGCGCGGCCGTTTATCACCCACCACAACGCGCTCGACATCCCGCTGTATCTCCGAATTGCAAACGAGCTGTATCTCAAGCGTCTGATTGTTGGCGGGTTTGAGGGCGTGTATGAATTTTCGCGCAACTTCCGCAACGAGGGTATGGACCGCACCCACAATCCTGAGTTTACCTGCATGGAGATTTATGTGGCCTACAAGGACTACAACTGGATGATGGAGTTCACCGAGAAGATGATTGAACGCATCGCCATGGAAGTAAACGGCACCACCGACGTCAAGGTGGGCAACAATACGATTTCGCTGAAAGCTCCGTTCCGCCGTGTGACAATGACCGAGGCCATCAAAGAACACACCGGTATCGACATCACCGGCATGGATGAAGCCGCCCTGCGCGACGCCGCCCGCTCGCTTGGAATCGAGGTTGATGACACGATGGGCAAAGGGAAGCTGATTGACGAGATTTTTGGTGAAAAGTGTGAAGGCACCTACATCCAGCCCACATTCATCATTGACTATCCGATAGAGATGTCGCCGCTGACTAAGCGCCACCGCAATAACCCCGAACTTACCGAGCGTTTTGAGCTCATGGTCAACGGCAAGGAGCTTGCCAACGCCTACAGCGAGCTGAACGACCCGATAGACCAGTATCAGCGCTTCGTTGACCAGATGAAGCTGGCTGCAAAAGGCGACGACGAGGCGATGATTATCGACAAGGATTTTATCCGCGCCTTGGAGTATGGCATGCCGCCGACATCGGGCATGGGTATAGGAATGGACCGCCTGGTGATGCTAATCACCGGCCAGGAGGCAATTCAGGAGGTGCTGCTGTTCCCGCAGATGCGACCCGAAAAGACAACCCGGCGCGACAGCGAGGAGGAGTTTGCCAAAGCGGGAGTACCGGCCGAATGGGTCGGGCCGCTATACAAGGCCGGCGTCAATACGCTTGAACAGCTCGCGTCAACACAAAAGCCGGCAAAGCTGCATCAGGACATCTGCGGCCTGAACAAGAAATACAAATTGGAGCTGACCAACCCGACGGTTGAGGCCGTAACCTCGTGGGTTGAATCGGCACAAACACTGTGACAACAACCTAACACACCATAATCATGACATTTCCGGGAAGAATAGCCGTGATGGGCGGTGGCAGCTGGGCAACAGCGCTTGCCAAATTGTTGATGCAGAATTGCGAAACAATCTCGTGGTATATGCGGCGCGACGACCGCATCGAGGATTTCAGGCGCAGCCGCCGAAACCCGGCATATCTGAGCGACGTGGTGTTTGATATCGAGCGTATCGACTTTTCGAGCGACATCAACAAGGTGTGCTCCGAGGCCGACACGCTGCTGCTTGTCATGCCGTCGCCCTACTTTAAGAGTCACATCGAGAAAATAAATGTAGACCTGTCGTCAAAATATATTGTTTCGGCCGTGAAAGGTATTGTGCCCGACGAAAATATGACAATCACCGACTATATGACCAAGCGATTTGGAATTTCGCGAGATAAGACACTTGTCGTATCGGGGCCGTGCCACGCCGAGGAGATAGCGCTTGACCGTATGAGCTATCTGACCGTGGGCTGTCAGAACGCCGACAGCGCGGAGGCATTTGCACGCTGTATCAGCGGCAAGACTCTGAAAACAATAACATCCAGCGATGTTGACGGGATAGAATATGCGGCCGTTTTGAAGAATGTATATGCAATTGCCGGGGGTATAGTCCACGGGCTTAAGCTCGGAGATAATTTTCTGGCAATGCTGTTGTCGAACGCAATCCGCGAAATGGAGCGCTTTATCAACACCGTAAGCCCCCGCGAGCGGCAGATTTGCGACTCGGTCTACTTGGGAGACCTGCTTGTGACAGCCTATTCGCGATATTCCCGCAATCACAATTTTGGGTCAATCATAGGTCGCGGATATTCGGTAAAAGCGGCCAAAATGGAGATGGAACAGACCGCCGAGGGGTATTTCGGGACAAATTGTATCCATGAAATAAACAAGCAAACCGGCGTTTCGATGCCAATTCTCGACTGCACATACGACATTCTTTATCGCAACATCAAGCCCGAGCGGGCCATGAAACAGCTCGCCGCCCAGTTTGTCTAAAATTAACCTTATAACAATACATACCAATCAAATGAAAACAATTCAGCTAAACATTGACAACGCACTCCAAAGCGTGTCGCTCGAGGCAATAAAAGCGCTCGACAAGGCCGGGGCCGACGCCCTTGCAAAAGTTCAAGAAGGAACCGGAGCCGGAAATGACTTCCTTGGCTGGGTGGAACTTCCCGGAGAGTTGACAACAGCCGAACTTGACGATATAAAGGCTACGGCCGACGGTCTGCGCCGCGATTGCGAGGCAGTAGTTGCCATTGGCATCGGAGGAAGCTATCTTGGCGCAAAAGCTGTCATAGAGGCTCTTAGCGACACATTCGAGGCCTCACGACCGGCAGAGATGGGTAATCCGAAAGTGCTTTTTGCCGGGCAAAATATCAGCGAAGATTATCTATACGAATTGCAGCGCTATCTGTCTGACAAAAAATTTGGTATCATCGTAATCTCAAAATCGGGAACTACCACCGAGCCGGCAATCGCTTTCCGCCTGCTCAAAGCGCAATTAGAGGCCCAAATCGGTGTTGAAGAGGCCCGCAAACGCATCGTTGCCATCACCGACGCCCGCCGTGGCGCGTTGCGCCAGCTTGCAACCGAGGAGGGGTATAAGACATTTGTCATAGCCGACAATGTAGGCGGCCGATTCTCGGTTCTGACGCCCGTAGGCCTGCTTCCTATCGCCGTGGCCGGTCACGATATTCACGCATTGGTTGAGGGTGCCCGCCAGATGCAGCAGGCAACCGCAACAGCCGGCGCCGACAATATTTCGCAACTTTATGCCCAGACAAGAAACGCGCTGTATCGTGCAGGCAAGAAGGTTGAAATCCTGGTAAATTACAATCCCAAACTGCATTATTTTGCCGAATGGTGGAAACAGCTGTACGGCGAGAGTGAGGGTAAAGACAAAAAGGGTATTTTCCCGGCAGCAGTCGACAATTCGACCGATTTGCACTCAATGGGGCAATGGATTCAAGATGGCGAACGCACTATCTTTGAAACTGTAATCACAGTGGTTGAGCAAGCCCACGAAGTTGTTATCCCCACCGATGAAGCCAACCTTGACGGACTCAACTATATTGCCGGAAAGCGTGTTGACGAGGTGAACAAGATGGCCGAACTGGGAACCCGCATAGCTCACGTTGACGGCGGTGTGCCCAATCTTCTTATCACACTTCCGGCCCTTAAGGAGGTTTATTTAGGCCAGCTTATTTATTTCTTTGAAAAAGGCTGTGGTATAAGTGGTTATATTCTCGATGTCAATCCGTTCAACCAGCCCGGCGTTGAGGATTACAAACGCAACATGTTTGCACTCCTGGCAAAACCCGGCTATGAAAAGGAGACGGAGGCAATCCGCGCCCGCCTGAACAAATAAAGCATTAAAGCGCTGTTTTTAGCGCATTAAATACACAATTAACGAGCCGTGATAGTCAGCGCTATCACGGCTCAAATTTTGCAAAAGAGTGAATAAAAGTAGATTAGGGGGAGTGTCAAGATATTGAATCATATAATCCCAGGCGCCGGAGAAAAAAATTTGATTAAAAATTGTGTAAATCGCTCATAAATATTAATTTTGCCTCGCTGGCCATTTGCAAATGTCCTATCGGGGAATAAGTGGATGGTGCGGCAAGACATAAAGGCGTATACCACGACGCATCTTCTTGACAACTTGAAATCTGGTAAATTTCTTTGATAAAGTCAGGGATGTGGCAACGGTAGATGTCATGCGGATATGCTATATTCGTTGAGATTACGGTGCGTGAGTATCGTGTCTCTGTGTATATTGATATCCAGCGTAGGCTTCTGCGTGTTGCTCGTTCGACTTTATCGGGCATTACCAGAGCCTCAAGTTGTAGGGCGAGCACCAAGGTACAGACTCCCTACGCTTTTTTTATTTAATTTAACAGCCAACGAGGGCGAGCCGGAGGCTTCAGTACTTAATTATGTTACATTTTAAAAAATTTCTCCTGTTTTCGCTTTGTGCTATCTTTTTCTTTGGAGATTCTTCAGCCAAGGCCCCCAAAATCGTTTCCATGGAGTTAGTTTGTAATGCAAGACCATTTACACGTTTTTCTGATTTAGAGAAAGGGTTAAGTCTTTACGTTACGTCTGACGCTCAAAACTCTGAAATTCTTGACTTATCACAGGTTTCAAAGAAAGATTTAAAGAAAATCAAGGATGTTCAATTTGTTTTTACCCCCTCTATAACGCAATTTGTAGAGGAATCCTTAAATTCATTTATACGCTATCAAAACATTCCGTTAAGTCGGGACCGAAGAACTGACTATATTCTTAAAGTTAATGTTAAAGAATTCAAGTTTATTGATGGAAACCCATCTTCATCTAAAGCTAAAGCGGTTGTATCATTGGAATATTCTCTTTTGAATGAATCGAATAATGTTGTTATGAGACAGATTTCTACGGGTCGTTCATCTTTTGCATCAACAATTCCTGCAACTTTAGATAATGCGTTTTCAAAAGCTATACAAGATATAGACTGGAATGGAATAGCTTCATATCTCAAGGGGATTGAAGAAAAAGACAAAAAGGTTACCGGCAATGGCGATACCGAGTTGGAACATTGCGTAATCAGGTGGCTCATTGACTCTCGACCAGCAGGTGCAGATGTTACATGGAGAATAGTTTCATCAACTCCCGACGTAAAGAGCTCAAATTCAACGTATATTGGCACTACACCCTATGAATCAACTGAAAGCTTTGATATAAAAGGGCTTAGGAAATCTAATGCCGGAAACGTACAAATCGAGGTGAAATGTGAAAAACCTGGCTACCTTCCTCAAACTCGACGTTTTAATCTCCTGCAAGCCATAGACCAAAAAGAAATTTCAGCTAAATTCAATCTTGTCAGAGAAGAAGAATAAGTAATTGTTAATCGAAAAAAATTAGGGGTTGCCTGGCACATAAGCTGAACTGCACCCCAAAAGTTAGACATAAAACTTTTGGAGTGCAGTTTCTATATGA
>JAFLTJ010000043.1 GCA_022510465.1 Muribaculaceae bacterium | reverse complement strand
GCATAAAGTCCGGAGGATTGTTCCTTCACAGCACCGAAAGGTCCACATACTGCGATTGCAGGAAGAGGGCCCTTGGCATCTTTGGGGATATAAACATCCGCAACCAACGTTATTCCATAGCGGTTGGGAAAAGTTACTTTTTTATGTTCCACCTTGTCACTCTTGGGGAAGACTTTGTCCCACTCCTGAGTAATAGTCAATTCCTCCTGTGGGAGTTTGATAGTTTCTGTTGCCATATCTTTAGAGTTAGCTAAAATTGAGAATGCGATTAAAGCTGTCGCAGTTATATAAGTTTTTCTCATAATGCAAAATTACGAAAACTTTAGAATTGGTCAACAGACTCTATTCGTATTTTTTTATTTTTCCATTCCACCTCACCCGATTGCGAATTTGTGATAACACAAAGATTATCACATTTCAGCTCATCCGAGGCCTCCACAAGTGCATCAAATTCACGTTTACGTGTTTTTTCAGACGACATTTCATAACAAATTTGTATCAGCTGTTCGATTTTATGACCTTTCCGAGTAACAAAGTCTATCTCCTTATCATTACGCGTGCGAAAATAAAATAACGTCAAGCCCGGAATAAACCCTCTTCTGAGTAACTCTATAAATATTTGGTTTTCCAATAGACGCCCAAGATTTTCGCTAATATTAAACGCCACACTTTGAACAAATCCATTGTCGACCACATACACTTTCGATGGCGCTTTTTTCATCAACTTCATTTTATTGTTGAAGCGTGGCAGATAGAAAAACAAATAAGGCTCGGATAGATAATCACAAAATTTTTTTGTCGTCATCACGCTTGATAAACCCAACTCTGAGGCAAGATTGTTTGCTGAAATTGGGTTGGAAAAATTAGACAATAAATAAGTGGCTATACTGTACAAATCGGATGTATTCCTAATGTTGTGCCGTTTGGCAATATCCTTAAATAGGATAGAATCAAAAAGCGTTGATAAATAACTCTTTGTTATACTGCGATTGGGAATTGTTTCTGGATAACCTCCATTATGTAAATAGTCATCTTTGATGGTTGTTTCTTGAATAGAGCCGGTCCTATCATAAGAACCATTGTTCTTCCAAAACATTGTTTCTTTGAGGCTGAAAGGGAACATTTCTATTTGAAGATAACGCCCGGTTAACACTGTCGCCATTTCGCTGCTCAACATCTTGGCATTACTTCCGGTTATAACCATATTTATTCCGCGACGATACAGCTTGTTCACCCATAAATCCCACGACGGTAAATTTTGAATTTCATCGAGAAGAAGATATTCATAATCGGGATATACCGCCTCAAGCGTTTGTAAAACCAAATCCTCATCCCAATTTTCAAGCAAAAGATTATCATCGAAATTCAGATATGAGAAATTGCGATTTCTCAGCATAAGCAAGGCAAATACCGACTTCCCTACGCGACGAGGACCCGTTATTAGTTTAATCAACGGATTTGCAAGCAACGTCTCAATATCATACTTTGTAATTCTGTGTTGATAAGAACGCGACAACAACTCATCTCGTTCGGCTTTTTGTTTGATGACTATACTCTTCATATTGCTTTCTTTGTGGCTACAAATTTAATCAATTTTATTCAATAAAATCACTGTATTGGATAAAATATATACTTTTTTATCCAATACAACATCAATACTGCACAATAAATCACACCCTGCACCGGGCGCGGAGCAGGCGCGCCAATCATATTAAATTTTTTTTGCGCGGTTAAAGCTAATATGTTACCTTTGCGTATTGAGACATTAACGATGCTATTAAATTTAAAACCACCCGTATGAAAAACTATTCTGTTTTCTCCATGCTCGCTATCGTGGCATGCATTTTCCTGGCTTCCTGCTCTAAATCGTCGGAAGTTCTAAGTTCTATTCCGGCATCTTCTCCTGTCGTAGCGCGGATTGATTTGGACAAGGCGGCCGATGCGTTTGACATCAAAATGAATGGCGACGGTATCGTTTTGCCCGAATATCTCAAAGACATATTAGGCCAACGCCTGGCCGACAATCAACAAAATGTCAAGAAACTATGCAGCTCCGTTGACCGCCAAAACATGTACATGTTCGCGTCAAAAAATGACTATATCATCACCTGCCTGCTGACCGACGTCGAAACGTTCAAGAGCGTATTGACCGATTCGGGGTACGAATGTCGGCATATCGACGGATTTGACGTTTACAACATCAGCTCCTCGCTTCTTATTCGCGACAATCAAATATGGATTTTTGACTCGGGCAACGCCGACAGCGCTGTAACCGCCGTTAAAGCACAACTGAAACTGGCCGAGGAAAAATCATTGGCCGACGTCGATTATGCAGCCGACGCCATCTGCAGCAATAATACAGTGGACTTGCTGGTTGATATGGAGGCCACTTCAGCAATCACCAACTGCATGTATCATGCAGCCATCAACGCCAAAGGGAACACCCTGGAAATGAACACAAAAATGATTGGCACCAAGGAAGCGATTGATTCTCTTAAAGCCATCTACGCCTGTCAGAAAATAGGCGACAAGCTGAAAATCAACGCCCCCGAGAATGCTCTGTTTGTTGCAGCAATGGGTATCAAGGGCGATTATGACTGGTCAACCCGCTTTGAGCAGAGCGGAGCTATGCTGCCCTATCAGGCAATGGCCATGCTTCAGGCAGCCGCCCCGATATTGAAAGCCATCGACGGAACGGTTTCAATCGTTGTAACCACTGCCGACCTCAATTCCCTTATCGGCAACCTTGCCCCGAGCTTGAATATAAACGTCAGAGCGATGGCCAAGGAGGGTGCCGTTCTTGAACTGAAACAACACTTTGCCGACATGTTTGCCAAAATGGCTCTTAAAGGAATTGAACAGGGCGACAAGGTAGTATATGAAACCGGTCTGTTCAGGGCCTCAATTGGTTGTGAGGGCAATATCCTTTGCATCGATTTTGCCACTCCAACGGCTCCGACATCAGAAGCGACTGTCAACATGACCGACAAATTTGAAAAATATGACGCGGCCGTGATGCTCAACATCCCCTCGCTCTCGGATTTCCAAGGCCTGAACGTTCCATACGGGTTGACAATTACCGGAAACGGCTCCTTTGAAAAGGCAAGTTTTAAAGCCACTCTTACCGGTACCGACGGCAAGTTCTTCCCAACGATTTACAACTCTTTTAAATGATTAACTCCATAACGATTGAAAACACACTGCCGGCAGTTTTTGCCGGCAGTGAATCTGAACCGCCGGTCAGCACATCCTGCGTGTGGCTGAAAAATTTAACATTCTCGCGGCCCGATTACTACATGATTGAGGCCGAAAGCGGCACCGGCAAATCTTCCCTATGCTCGTTTATCTACGGTTCACGCCTTGATTATTCGGGGCGCATCCTGTTCGACAACGAAGACACACGCACGTTCTCCATCGACCGATGGTCGGCGATACGTCGCGAAGCAATTGCCTATCTGCCCCAGGAAATGATGCTGTTCCCCGAGCTGACTGTTCTTGAAAATATTGCAATTAAAAACAAGCTGACCAATTACAAAAGCGATTCAGAGATTGACCGGATGCTGCAAATGCTTGAAATTGACAACAAGCGCAACACCCCCGCGAGATTGCTCTCCGTGGGGCAGCAGCAGCGTGTTGCCATTATCAGGTCGCTGTGCCAGCCTTTTGATTTTTTAATTGTCGACGAACCGGTAAGCCACTTGGATGCGCGCAACAATTCGGTAGTAGCAGCGTTAATCGACAGCGAAGCCTCGGCCCGCGGCGCAGCCGTAATTGCCACTTCGGTTGGCAATAAAATCAGCCTCCCCAATCTTAACATCCTTACGTTATGACAAAAACATCATCAAGAAACACCCTCGTTCGCAGGCTGTTGCGCCGCAATATCAGCGCCGGCCAGCTGATAGGTTTTGCGCTGGCCAATCTTGTCGGGTTGTCGATTGTTCTTGTCGCAATGCAATTTTACCGTGACGTGACAGCGGTGTGGAGCGATGACGACTCTTTCATATCCCGCGACTTCATGATTATTTCACGCCACGTATCGGGGATTAACTTCAACGACCGGGGCTCAACTACATTCAGCAACACCGACATCGCCGAGATTGAATCCCAGCCATGGGCGCGACGTGTAGGCCGTTTCACCGCCGCCGGATTCAACGTCTACGCATCGCTTGAAATGGGTGGCAGCGGCATCGGCACAGCCCTGTTTCTCGAATCCATCCCGTCATCATTCTTCGACGACCTCCCGGGCGGCTGGAATTTCACTCCGGGGCAAAACAAGCCCCTCCCCGTCATAATATCCAAAGACTACCTTACACTCTACAATTTTGGATTTGCATCCTCTCGCGGGCTCCCGCAAATCAGCGAGAAAATGATTGGGATGGTTCCGCTTAAGCTATCGGTCAGCGGAAACGGCGTGCAGCAGTATATCGACGCCCGCGTTGTAGGCTTTTCATCACGGCTCAACACAATTGCCGTTCCCGAGGAGTTTATGACCTGGGCCAACAGCCGTTTTGCCGAGCCCGGCAAGACAGCCGACCCGTCTCGACTGATTATCGAACTCTCCACCCCGGGCGACCCTGCGGCAACAGCCTTCATGGAAAGCCACAACTATGAAGTAGCCGGCGACCGTATAGACAACTCTCGTGCCGCGTTCTTCCTGGGATTGGTCACATCGGTGGTTATTGTTGTAGGCATAGTCATTTCATTGCTGGCATTCTTTATCCTACTGCTCAGTATCTACCTCCTGCTGCAGAAAAACCGGAAGAAGATTCACGAGTTGATGCAACTCGGCTACCTCCCCTCTGATATTTCCCGGCATTATAACCTGCTGGTACTTACCGTAAATGCAGCTGTTCTCGTCATCGCCGCCGCCGGCGTCACGTTCTGCGCCGGCCTGTGGCAACAACCGCTTGCATCTATCGGCGTTTCGGGCTCACCCGTGTGGCCAACCATTTTGGTCGGGGCCTGCATCATAGGAGCCATTACAGCCGGGAGCGTCGTTGCCATTAACCGACGCGTCAAGAGCGTTTTCCGTCTTTAAAAAACACTTAAAAACAGATAATTATGAATAATTTTACTTTTCATACACCAACGCAATACATATTTGGTCGTGACGCCGAGATGAAAGCCGGCGAAATGAGTGCTAAGTTGCTCGGCAAGAATATTTTAGTTGTAATAGGTGGTGGCTCGGTGGTCCGCTCGGGGCTACTCGACAGAGTATTTGCAAGTCTTGACGCAGCGGGCGTGGCACACTCGCTGCTGAAAGGGGTTAAACCAAACCCAACCGACCGCCTTGTATATGAGGGGATTGACATTGCACGCCGCGAAAATATCACCGGCATTCTGGCCGTAGGCGGAGGCAGCGTCATCGATACCGCCAAGGCTGTTGCCCTCGGAGCCTTATATGACGGCGATTTCTGGGATTTTTATTGCGGAAATGCAAAGCCCGAAAACGCGCTCCCCGTCGGAACGATTCTTACAATTCCGGCCGCCGGTAGCGAAGGCTCGGGGAACAGTGTCATCACACGCGAGGCCGATTTACGCAAATTGGGAGTACGAACCGACAGTATCCTGCGCCCCCTTTTCTCATTGATGAATCCCGAACTGACATTCACGCTCCCGCCCGAACAAACTGCAGCCGGCATTGCCGACATGATGGCACACATTTTTGAACGCTATATGTCGCCAACAGCCAACGTCGAGCTTACCGACCGCATCAGCGAAGGCATTCTCAAAGCTATCATCGAAGAGGCGCCCAAAGTGATGGCCAATCCCGAGGATTATGACGCCCGCGCCAATATCATGTGGAGCGGCACCCTGGCCCATAATGGCGTATGCGGAACCGGAAGAGTGGAAGACTGGGCTTGCCACGGAATGGAGCATGAGCTGTCGGCTTTATACGACGTGACCCATGGTGCCGGGCTCGCGGTTCTGATTCCCGCATGGCTCGCCTACATGGCACAGCACGCCCCTGCAAAACCCGCACAGCTGGCTCGCCGCGTGTTCAACATATCCGAGCCCGACGACACACAGGCTGCTCTGCTTGGAATGACTGCCCTGCGCAACTTCTTCCACAGCCTCAGTCTTCCGGTTACGATGGCCGAGCTCGGCATTGAGAATCCCGACATTCCCGAACTCGTCAGAAGAGTGTTGATAAACAAAGGCGAGAAATTTGGCGGCTACTACATCATTGACGCCGATATCGCCATCCAAATCTACCGTCTCGCCCTGTAAACCGCAAGGCAAACCTTACATATCACGCGCAACTCGACGGCTTGTAAAAGTCGCGGTTGCGCGTTCTTTATGCTCGGGCAACAAACAGCGACCGTCGTTTTTTTTGGTTATAAAAAAAAAAGGTTGTAAGTTTGTGCAATAATAAGGAAATACCCTATAAGAATGGCTATAGACAATACCCTGACGGACACTGTCGAGGAGAAAAAAAGCGGCAAAAAGTCCGATAGCATCGTTATTATTCCAACCTACAACGAGAAAGAGAATGTTGCAGCGATAATCGATGCTGTGTTGGGGCTTCCCCAACCTATGGATGTGCTGATTATTGACGACAACTCCCCCGACGGAACTGCCGACATCGTGCGGACAAAAATGAATGAATATCCCGGAAGGGTGCATTTAGTTGAGCGAGAGGGTAAGTTGGGCCTTGGTACGGCCTATATCGCCGGTTTCAAATGGGCTCTTGAACGCCCCGAATATGGCTACATTTTTGAAATGGATGCCGATTTCAGCCACAACCCGAAAGATTTGCTTGAATTATACAAAGCGACGGCGATAGACGGATATGATATGGCGATTGGCAGCCGGTATGTAACCGGAGTAAACGTGGTAAACTGGCCTATGGGGCGCGTGTTAATGAGCTATTACGCCTCAAAATATGTTCGCCTCGTCACCGGAATCCCGGTTCACGACACCACGGCCGGATTCTGTTGCTACACACGCCGCGTTCTCCAGACATTACCGCTCGACGAAATTAAATTCAAGGGGTATGCTTTCCAGATTGAAATGAAATTCACAACCCACAAATACGGCTTTAAAATTAAAGAAGTCCCCATCATTTTTGTCAACCGTGTACTGGGCACGTCAAAAATGAGCGGCGGTATCTTCGGAGAAGCCGTGCTTGGCGTAATACAGCTGAAAGTAGGCAGTTGGTTCAAGAAGTACAACCGGTGATGGAGCGCAGAGTGCTGATTTACAACGTCAAGATTGTCAGCTCAGGGCAAACGCCCTTTATGGGCCGAGTATTGATTGAGGGCAACTTCATAAAAGCCGTGGAACCCGATGTGACCGATACCAACGTAGAGGCCCATTTGAAAATCAACGGCAATGGAGCCTTGTTGCTCCCCGGAGGTATCGACGAGCATGTTCACTTTCGCGAGCCCGGAATGACGTCAAAGGCAACTATGGCCTCGGAAAGCCGTGCAGCCATCGAGGGCGGGGTGACATCATGGATAGATATGCCAAACACTATTCCGCCAACTACATCCACAGCACTCCTTGATGAAAAAATCTTGATTGCCCGACAGTCGTCACCGGCCAACTATGGTTTCTACATCGGAGCTACATCCTCCAATCTTGAAGAACTGGCAAAATCAAACTACAGTCACATTGCCGGGATAAAACTGTTTATCGGAGCCACAACCGGCTCGTTAGTGCTTGACGATGACGAGGCCCTTGACCGGCTTTTTTCAACGGCGCCGTCAATAATAGCCGTTCACGCCGAGGACAACGCCATAATTGAGGCAAACAAGCAGCGCCTTCTCAAAGAATATGGCGATAACGATGACCTCCCGATAGCAATGCACCCCGATGTCAGAAGTCGCGAAGCTTGTGTCACCGCTACTCGACGGGCCATCAATCTCGCCCTGAAGCACAATACGCGGCTTCACCTGATGCACATATCGACAGCCGACGAGCTGGAATTACTGAAATCATTGCCGGCCGATGCCCGAATTACAGCCGAAACATGCCCCCAATACCTGCTGTTTTCAAGCGATGATTACCGGCGGCTTGGAGCCCGAATAAAGTGCAATCCGGCAATAAAAGAGGAAAGCGACAGGCTTGCACTTATCGAGGCCGTTCGCTCGGGATTGATTGACACTATTGCCACCGACCACGCGCCACACCTCCTTTCCGACAAGCAGGGTGGAGCGCTCAAAGCCGCATCGGGTATGCCACTGATACAATTTGCCATGCCCCTCATGCTCGACATTTTCGGGCCGGAAATTGTTGCTGAAAAGATGGCTGCGGCGCCGGCCAAAATTCTGAATATCAAGCGCCGAGGCCTGATTGCCCCCGGATATTATGCCGACCTGGCGTTATTTGAGCCGGTGCAGTCGGCCTACACTATAACCGACGGCGACGTCGTCAGCAAATGCCGGTGGACCCCTGTCAACGGAATGAAATGCCGGCACCGGGTAATGATGACAATGGTTAACGGCATTATTGTCAAGTCTTTAATCAATGGCATTGATAAAGAAACAGCAAAAACAAATCTATTGGAATACGACAATTAAATAATACCATAGCATAAAAAACACAGTTAAAATTATGTTGGAAGAAACCAAAGTCAAAACCCTCGACAAAGTTGTCGTCAGATTTTCAGGCGACTCGGGTGACGGAATGCAACTTGCCGGCAACATTTTCACTAATGTGTCGGCCGGACTTGGTAATCAAGTCTCTACTTTTCCTGACTATCCGGCCGAGATTCGCGCCCCGCAGGGCTCGCTCAGCGGCGTATCGGGATTTCAGGTCAGTGTAGGAACAAATGTTCATACTCCGGGCGACAGTTGTGATGTGCTCATAGCAATGAATCCGGCTGCACTGAAACAGAATGTAAAGTTTCTCAAACCCGGGGGAGTTATCATTGTCGACATCGATTCGTTCAAAGAAGCCGACCTTAAAAAAGCTCTTTTCACAACCGACGACCCGTTTACCGAACTCGGCATTAAGGCCCAGGTGGTAAAAGTTCCTGTAACATCCATGACAAAGGCGGCGCTTGCCGAAAGCGGGCTCGACAACAAATCGGTTCTCAAGTGCCGCAATATCTTTGCCCTCGGCCTTGTTTGCTGGCTCTTTGACCGCCCGGTGGAAAACGCCCTTCACCTGCTTAAAGCCAAATTCGCCCGTAAGCCGGCTATCTATGAAGCAAATGCATTGGTAATCAGAGCCGGTTATGACTACGGTCACAATATTCACGCATCGGTGTCGACCTATCGCGTTGAAACCGAAGACCCGCGCCCGGGCGTTTATACCGACATCAACGGTAATACTGCTACCGCTTGGGGCTTGATTATGGCCTCCGAGAAAAGCGGTCGCCCGCTATTCCTCGGCAGCTACCCCATCACCCCGGCCACCGATATTCTCCACGAGCTTGCCAAACGTAAAGACTTAGGCGTAAAGGCTGTTCAGATGGAAGATGAGATTGCAGGCGTGTGCTCGGCAATTGGTGCGTCTTTCTCGGGACACCTCGCGGTCACGTCGACATCAGGCCCCGGATTGGCACTCAAAAGCGAGGGCATAGGCCTGGCTGTGATTGCCGAGTTGCCGCTGGTTGTCATCGACGTGCAGCGCGGAGGGCCGTCAACCGGTCTTCCCACCAAAACCGAGCAGACCGACCTCATGCAGGCTCTCTATGGCCGTAATGGCGAAAGCCCGCTGGCCGTAGTCGCTCCCATATCGCCGACCGACTGTTTCGATATGGCTTTTGAAGCCGCCCGTATCGCCATGGAACACATGACTCCGGTTATCCTCCTCAGCGACGCATTCATTGGCAACGGGTCAAGCGCATGGCGCATACCCGAAGCCGGCGACTATCCCGACATTAAAGTACCCTTGCTCCCAGCCGAGAAAGCCGACGGAACATGGCGCCCATACGAGCGCAACGAGGTTTCAAAAGTTCGCTACTGGGCTGTTCCCGGAACAGAGGGCGCTACCCACCGCATTGGAGGCCTTGAAAAAGACTTCAACACCGGCGCTATATCTACCGACCCGGTCAACCATGAAAAAATGGTGCAAACGCGCCGCGAAAAGATTGCCCGCATAGCCGACTCCATTCCGCCGCTTGAAGTAATTGGCGGTTGTGGCGACGCCGAAACATTGCTCATTGGATGGGGTGGAACATACGGACACCTGCGCACTGCCGCCCACGAGCTCAACCGCGAGGGCGCTGCCGTCGATTTCGCTCAGTTCCGCTACATCAACCCGCTGCCGGCCAACACCGGTGACATCCTGGCACGCTATAAGCGCGTCATCGTCGCCGAGCTCAACACCGGCCAGTTTGCCGACTATCTGCAGTCCCGCTTCCCCAACGTAAAAATCGAGCGCATCAACAAGATTCAGGGACAGCCGTTCCTGGTTGGCGAAGTTGTTGATAAGGTAAAAGAAATTCTTAACAAATAAACTCAAGGTAATATGGAAACAAATACCTGTCAATATAAAGCGGCCGATTTCAAGAGCGACCAGTCGGTTAGATGGTGCCCCGGATGTGGCGACCACGCTATCCTCAATTCACTTCACAAAGCAATGGCCGAGGTTGGGGTTCCTCCCCACAAAACAGCGGTTATATCGGGTATAGGATGTAGCTCGCGCCTGCCCTATTACATGAACACCTACGGGTTTCACACTATCCACGGCCGCGCCGCCGCCATCGCTACCGGCTTCAAGGTTGCACGGCCCGACATGACCGTATGGCAAATCTCAGGCGACGGCGACGGCCTTGCCATTGGCGGCAACCACTTTATCCACGCCGTACGCCGCAACGTGGATATCAATATACTGCTGTTCAACAACAAGATATATGGGCTGACAAAGGGGCAATATTCGCCTACAAGCGACCGCGGTTTCGTGTCAAAATCATCCCCCTACGGCACAACCGAGGACCCCTTTATCCCTGCCGAACTGGTATTTGGCGCCCGCGGAAATTTCTTTGCCCGTTCTATTGATGTTGACCTGGAGACGTCACGCGAGGTTATGATTGCCGCTGCCCGTCATCAGGGCGCAAGCGTGGTTGAAGTGCTGCAAAACTGCGTCATTTTCAACAACGGCATCCACAATCATATCACCGACAAGGAGTATCGCGCCGAGCGCACAATCCACCTGCGCCACGGCGAGAAGATGCTGTTTGGCAAGGATATGAACCGCGGTTTGGTTCGCGACGGCTTCCTGCTGAAAGCTGTTACAATAGGCGAGAATGGCTACACGATTGACGATGTCCTCGTTCACGACGCCAAGACTCCGTCTAATTTCCTCCACCAGCAACTCGCCATGATGGATGGCAACGACCTGCCACTCGCGCTCGGTGTTATTCGCGACGTCGAGGCCCCCGTCTACGACCTGGCGGTTGAGACCCAGGTGGCTGATGTCAAAGCCAAGAAAGGGTTCAATTCTCTGCGCGACATGATTCTCGCCGGCGAGACATGGACCGTCGAATAAGTTAAACCTATTCCGGCCACTACCGGAAAGCAATAATTAAAAAGTTGCGTCATGGATTGAACTTCATGGCGCAACTTTTATATTTTACCGCTTGACAAACGCGGCTATTTGATGTCGGCGGCAAGACGGCGAAGTGTTTCGCTTACGTCAAGCGAAATGGCCTGCCGCAGGTCGTCGAGCGTTTCAAACCGTCTTTCATCGCGCAAACGGTGGATAAACTCAAGCAGGAGTTCGTCGTCATACAGATAACCAGTGAAACCGGGAATATGTATCTCAACCGACAGTTCGGGACTCGCCGCCTCATCTGAATTATCAACCGTGGGTCTGATACCGATGTTAACCACAGCGGGGCGTCTTACGCCGTCGGGGGTGGTAACAAAGGCGGCATAGACGCCCGAACCGGGAATCAACGCCATTCCGGATGTCGAACGAAGGTTGGCCGTCGGGAATCCGATTGTTCGCCCCAGGTGCTTACCCTCTACCACAATGCCACGCAGGCTGTAGGGCCGCCCCAACATTCGGGCCGCATCCTCTACCTGCCCGCTATACAGTTTTTCCCTTATCTTCGAGGAGCTGACCGATTCCTCCCCTATCCCTTTATATTCGGGAGCGGCAACAATTTCAAGCCCTATCTCTTTCCCGATAGCCTGATATTCTTTAAGGCCGTCGGCCCGTTCATGCCCAAATCGATTGTTATATCCCACCACAAGGGTGTCAACGCCAAAACTTTTTTTCAGTCGCTCAAGAAATTTGCGGGCACTCTGACGACGCATCCGCTCGTTGAACGTCAGCATGATGACATCAACAACACCGGCAGCACCCAGGGCCTCAACACGGTCAGAAAGTGTTGAGAGCATTTGTGGCGCCTGCTCGGGACACACCACGCGCTTGGGATGGTCGCTAAATGTAACTACAGCCGGAGTCAACCCGCGATTGCCCGCCTCAAGAAGCAGGTAATCAATAAGGAAACGATGACCACGGTGAACGCCGTCCCACATTCCTATTGCAGCTACACGTCGCCGCTTTTTGTCAGCTTTAGTTATTATGTTCATAACAATCGGTCATTACATTCAATACAATAATCAAACATCAAACCCCATATCCTTAAGCAGATGGTCAAACTCACAGCCCGGCTTGACAAGGAGCGTATTAAAGCCCATGGAGGCCGCTGCATCGAGATTCTTCTGCGAGTCATCAAGGAAAAGGGTTTCGGGCGCCTCAATCTGAAATTTACGCAAGGCCGCTTCAAATATCTCCCGAGCCGGTTTGTTAACTCCGGCCTCAAACGATGTCAGCGTTCCATCAAAATAATATTCGCGATTATGCCCGTCAATACAGAACTGCTCTGAAATACGGCTATCCCACATGATAGGATTGGTATTAGACAGCAAATAAATGCCATAACGACGCCGCAACTGCTCCAACACACGGAGTCTCCTTGCCGGAATTCCGGTCAAGAAACGATTTAGCGCCGCGTCAAGCTCGGCATCGGTAACCGTTGCCGTTATCAGCCGCCGCATCTCGTCGCGAAATGTAGGAGGGTCTATCTCTCCGGCTTCAAGTCGCAGAAAAGGTCCGCTCTGACTATATTCGCCAAAGAAACTGTTGGCATCTTTCATCCCTAACGCATCAAAAGCCGCCACGCAATCAAGGCGACAAATATCCATTATCACCCCTCCGAGGTCAAACATCAGATTCTTTATCGGCATCACTCTATTCCCTCCTTCTGCTTTAAAATCTCAATAAGCCTGGCAACGCCCTCCGATGCTCCGGTTTTTATAACCGTCACACCGGCCGGCACAGCTGCCGGATTGGGGTCGATATAATATATAGGCTTGCCGCTGCCTACGTAATGCAACAATGACGCTGCCGGATAAACGGCCAGCGAGGTCCCTATGACAACAAAAATGTCGGCCGCCGACGCCAGCTCGATTGCCGGTTCTATATTTGGCACCGCTTCCTGAAAAAATACGATGTGAGGGCGAACCGGGTCACCATATTTATCACGCGTTTCGGTTGTAGTTTCAAGATTATCCGGAGTCAGCGTATAAATTCGGTCATCACGCCTCATCGAGCGAATTTTCATCAGCTCTCCATGAAGATGCAACACATTACTACTGCCGGCTCGCTCATGAAGGTCGTCGACATTCTGAGTAATGACATACGTCTCAAACCACTGTTCCAGTTCCACCAATCCGCGATGACCGGCGTTAGGTTGTGCCTTGACAAGCTCCTTGCGACGCTCGTTGTAAAAGCGATGCACCAACTCGGGATTGCGTGCAAATCCCTCGGCGCTTGCAACATCCATTACAGGATAGGTTTCCCACAACCCGCCGCTGTCGCGAAAGGTTGATATGCCACTCTCGGCGCTCATTCCCGCGCCGGTCGAAATCACAAGTTTTTTGCGCATATTCCAGTTTATTGACTTAACTCACACCGGCCACCCTAATGGGCCTTCCGGCTTCAAATTACAAATATAATACCTTTTCTTCAAACACACTCCGCCCCATCTCAAAAATTCACACATCAACCGGCGTTTTTAATCCCAATCTTCTACAATTCAACCCCCGGACAACAGATTTTCCTGTTTTCTGATTTTGTAAACCGGCAATATAATGATTAACTTTGTCGACAAACAAAAATCCGGTTATAGTATGATTAAAAAACTTATTACCATATTGCTGACATGCGCCGCAATCCTGCACGCTCACGGAGAAACTGTGGTTATCGACGGCGTGCCGCGCGACACCTCTTTCACATTCCATTCCACAGCCCTGAAAGTGCGCAAGACTTATCCCGACGTAAAGCTGGTAACCGTCAATCCCGACGACTCTCTGCGTGCCATCGAGGATGTTGTTTACTACCGACCCGACGGCCGCCGCGAGCTGCACGTTGACCTATACCGACCGGCGTCGGACAGTATCCTGCCGGCGGTGCTGATGATACACGGAGGAGGCTGGAACTCCGGAGACCGCACGCTGCAACGGCCTCTTGCGCGAGCACTTGCCGCACAGGGGTTTGTAACCATTCCGGTTGAATATCGTCTGACGCCCGAGGCACCCTATCCCGCCGGGCTGCACGACGTCAAGCGTGCCGTACAGTGGGTGCGCAGCCATGCGGCCCAGTATGGCATTGACCCAAGCAGGATTGCCGTCAGCGGGTGCTCGGCCGGCGGGCAACTGGCCGCTCTCGTTGGTGTTACCAACGGCTCTCGTCGTCATGCCCCGGCCGATGTCAATGCCGATAGCGCCATGGTACAGGCTGTAGTCAATATCGACGGAATAGTAACCTTTGTGTCAGAATATAACCTTGACGATGTGGCCCGGCGTTATGCTCAGAAAGGTGTCAAGCCGGTCAATGCACAATGGCTTGGAGGACTGCCCGAGGAGGCCCCGGAGAATTGGCGCGAAGCCTCGTCTCTGCTATGGATTACCGACAACAGCGCCCCGGTGTGCTTCATCAACAGCCGTTTGCCGCGCTACCATGATGGCCGCGACATATTGGTCGCCGAGTATCATCGCCGTCAAATACCCGTCGCCGTCATATCCTTGGACAGCAACATTCATCCATTCTGGTTTTTTGACCGCTGGTTTACACCAACCGTCACAGCCGCCGCTGCCTTTCTACAATCCATATTCAGTTCCAAATAACAAAACGATTATTTATTAGAATCGAGAAGATTGTAATATGCGTAGCTTACTATATGTAATCATACTATTCTTTATAACCGCATGTAGCCATTCTGCTTTACACTCCCACGCTTTAGACGAAGCCCAACGCCTAATGGAGAGTGACCCATCTGCAGCATGGTCAAAACTTAACAGCGTGGATGTCTCGGGATTTCAAGACTCCGCAACAATAGCACGCTGGGCTCTTCTTTATAGCGAGGCAATGACCCGTAACTGCATTTCTGCTCCCACCGACACGATTGTCAATATTGCCATCGATTATTACGGGCATCACAAGCAGACAGATGAGTATCAGAAAGCTTTGCGTCTAAAGGCGTTGAATCAATCTTCAAATAAAGCGGATGCGCTCGCAACTGCACTCTACTTGCAGAAAGAAAGAGAATTTTTCCTCTATAAGGAGCGTGTGAAACGCGAACAATTGATAGTCATAGGCTTAGTCATATTTCTTATTGCCGCAGGAGTCATAGCCTGGATGCGTCAAAGATTGAAATTGCAAACCGCTAAAAATGATGTTCTGATGGCCGAAGCTTCTGCTTTTAAGAATCAGATTGAAACATCAAAAGGGGATGTGAACCGTCTTGAATCAAAACTACATGCGCTCCTTGAAAATCGGTTTGCCCTCATTGACTCATTATGCCAGACATATTACGAAACTCAGGGAACCAAAGCAGAGCGAAAAGCAATCATTGATAAAGTCAAGAATGAAATAGAAGCCGTCAAATCTGATTCACTGGCCAAAATGGAGCAAACCGTTAATGACTGTCGGGATAATATTCTTTTGAACGTCAAAAAGATTTATCCCGACTTGAAGCCCGAAGATTACCAACTTTTGGTTTACATAGCAAGCGGTCTTTCATCTCGCACAATAAGTCTTCTGCTCGGAGAATCGGTTGATATTGTTTATAAACGAAAATCCCGTTTGAAATCCCGTCTTAAAGAGAAAGTGGCTCCTACCTGCCCTGAAATCTTATCGATTTTCTAAATCTGTTTCCCTCGGTCAGAATTTTTCAAACATCACACACCTATCTTTTTGATACTCCATACGTTACAATCAGGAATGTCAGACCTTTAATTTGGCATAAACGCCCGGTTGCGAGTAATTTTGCCTCAAATTTTTAGCAAGCTAAAGGTTGTAGCAAAAAAATTACTCTTATGAAAGCAAAACTATTTTTCTTATTCCTAACCACGGTTTACTATCACTCCGTAATCCTTGCTCAAAACCAGGAGGCAACAGACAGCCTTAAACAACACCTCCAGGAAGTGATAGTGACCGCCAAGCAACCGGCCACCAAACTTGTAGGCACAACTCTCGTTTCCACAATCACAGGCTCCAACCTTGCCGACATCGGTAATGCGTTGGACCTACTTGAGCAACTTCCGATGATAAAGGTCCAGGATAACGAAGTGACTGTTATCGGCAAAAACAATATCGAAATTTACATAGACGGCCGGCCAATGCGTGATAATATGGAATTGCAACAGCTGTTGTCATCCAATATCAAAAAGGTAGAATTACTTATGGCACCGGGAGCGGCGTATGAAAGCACCACCGGCGCTGTGCTGAAGATAACCACCAAACGAAATTTTGTTCAAGGACTGTCGGTTACCGACCAATTCATACTGGAGCGTCGTCGCAAATGGTCAGTGGTGGATTTTCTTTCATTAAGTTATAACACCGGCTATTGGGAGTTTTTTGCTGACGGAACAATAAATCATAACAATTCACTAATCAAAGGCACTACAACCAACACCCTTGTCTATCAAGGAAAAGAAACCATTGTCGGAAGCAGTCAGAACAATGCCTATCCCGCAACTGTAGGCAGCGTTAAGGTAGGTTTTAACTATGCCAAAAACAGTCAGTCGTTCGGTGCTTATTACCGCTTTAACCCGGAGCGCGGAGATTTTAGAGATACCGGCACTGAATGGCTTGACGATAATCATGCAATTCAAGATGAGATTGAAAAACAAATCAAGGCTCGCAGTCA
>JAFLTJ010000042.1 GCA_022510465.1 Muribaculaceae bacterium | reverse complement strand
TTGACTGCCTCCGCAGCCACAACCCTCAAAAGCGACTGCAAAGGTAGACATTCCTGCAACAACCACCAAACTTTTTGACAACTTTTTTTCAAGAAAAATTTAAAACAATACCACAAATACCTGACTCCCACAAATATACATTAACCAAATTTTTCAAACCCAGCCATCTCAACCTCGTCACGCAAGCGCGTGAAACAAGTTATCACACGCATTTTGAAGAAGGTCCAGCACAAGCTCAAACCCCTCCGCTCCCTCGTAATAAGGGTCCGGAATATAATCATAACGCATGGCAACATCAACAAAAGCAGCCATCGGCACAATTTTAGCATCCCCCTCCGGCGACGGCGACACTCGGCGCAAATTGGCCAGATTGCTATCATCCATACCCACGATAATATCAAACCTTTCAAAATCGGCCTCACACACCTGCCTGCACCGATGGGTCAACTCCAACCCGCGCCGCCGCGCATGGATGCGCATGCGATTGTCGGGCAACTGTCCTATGTGGTAGCGACCGGTCCCGGCCGAATCAATTTCAAACCGCTCTTCCATTCCAGCCTCCGCCACAATCCGCCTCATCACACCCTCGGCCGCCGGCGACCGACATATATTCCCGAGACACACGAACAACACGCGGATTTTATCACTATTCTTCAACGAGTCAATTAACTCTTGAGCTTGTGGGTTTACATTATTCAACTTCATCTTTTCCATTCTTTGTTGTGGTTCGACTGTTAGGCATAGGAATTACAGTGCCCTTTACGATGATACACTTTGCATTTTCGTACAACTTGTTTTCCGATAATCCAAAGTTTCTCAAACTACCATAAGTTATACCAAGTGTTTTTGAATCAAACTTCTCAAAAAGACTTGCCAAACATCCGAAAAAGTGTCTGGAACCGTCAGCTTTGAGATATAGATATATTACTTTATTCTCTCTTTGTGCCATTTAATTGGATTTGCTTATACAAAAATAGAACTTTTATTGTTCATTACCTAAATTTGTCATGTTTTAAACATTCTTTAGCTGAATTAATTTACACATTACCGTAATATGTCATATCTTTGCATTATCAAATAGAAACAATAACTCTTAACATAAATTTTTAGTAAATTCAATTAATGAATTGAGCGTACTTTCAAAGAAAATGTTATCTTTGCGACGTGACTCCATATAGGAGTTGCAGACATATTGAGATAGCGTTTTCGCATCGTTCTACCTTTGAAACTTCGACAACTTCAATAGATACATGGAATGGTGGTGGAGGTACGCTTCTCTTTGGCTTGTAATATCGTTTTAATTCGATATACGGTCAGAGTGGAGTTATAAACACTTGCCGAATGTATCAGGGAGTCGAAGCCCTCAAAGGATAAAGCGAGTGGAAAGTGGCTCCGCTTTTTCTTTGTGTTCTTATGGTAAAAAATGTCTTAACCGCGTCGCAGAGCCATAGATGTCTAAATAAAAAATTTATGAAAAGGCTTTTTTATTTTGCAATGATTTTTATTTTATCAATTCTCACTTGTTGTAGCAAAAAAAACAACACGGAGAATATGGAGGTTGAGGTTGAGATTACACCATCCTTTATAGAATTGATAAAGCAATATAATGAATTGAGATCCTTTTCGGAAGGTTTGGCAGCTGTTAAGAAGAACGACAAATGGGGATATATCAATACGAAGGGAGATTTGGTTATTCCTTGTGAATATGATGGGTACCCACGTGAATTTTCAGAAGGATTGGCACCTGTTGATAAGAACGGCAAATGGGGATTTATCAATACGAAGGGGGAAATAGTGATACCATTTGAATATGATTCTGCTGATAGTTTTTCAGAAGGTTTGGCAGCTGTTAAGAAGAACGACAAATGGGGATTTATCAATACGAAAGGAGATTTGGTTACTCCTTGTGAATATGATTATACAGGTAAATTTTCAGAAGGATTGGCAGGTGTTGTGAAGAACTACAAATACGGATTTATCAATACGAAGGGAGATTTGGTTATTCCTTGTGAATATGATGGGTACCCACTTGAATTTTCAGAAGGTTTGGCACCTGCTGGGAAGAACGGCAAAGACGGATTTATCAATACGAATGGAGAAATAGTGATACCATTTGAATATGATTTAGCTCTTGGTTTTTCAGATGGATTGGCACCTGTTGAGAAGAACGACAAATGGGGATTTATCAATACGAAAGGAGATTTGGTTATTCCTTGTGAATATGATGGGGCTGGTAGTTTTTCGGAAGAATTGGCGTCGGTTTTTAAGGATGGTAAATGGAGAATTATTAATACTAATGGAGAGGTCGAAGGAACTATTGATGGCGATTATGAGTTTGTATATGATTTTTCAGAAGGAATGGCTTGTGTTAGTCCTTCTAAACATGGTAAATGGGGATTTATCAATACAAAAGGTGAATTGGTTATTCCTTGTGAATATGAGTCTTGGTCATATTTTTCAAACGGGGTAGCATTAGTTGAACTCAATAATAAATACGGTTATATAGATAAATATGGTAATTCAACATTTTCTGAAACTGACATTGCACTTGCCAAAATAGAGGAAGAAAGGCAGAAACTTGAAGAAGAACGAGAACTAATGGAATTCAAGCGTCAACAAATGGAAGAAGAACAAAGAAGGAGACAAGGTTTCGAAATCAATGTTTCAATAAACTATAAAAAGGGGTCAGATGGGGCTGTTGATTATAGTTCAGTTACAAGTACTCATGGTCATGTCTTTGGGGAGCCTGAAAAATATAGACGTTCTTTGACAAATATTGATTCTAAAATGCTAATAGTTCCTGAAGGAAAGAAATGGATTTTCAAAGGCGCGGATTGTAAAGGGTGTTGGGGTTACATTCTTGTTTTAGAGTCTAACGGCAAATACATAGACAAACGAATTTTTGTTAGTGGTTCCAACCACGAGACCTACACATTTTATGGAGGTCAGAAATTAGCAGTAAGAATTTACAATTTATGGGCAGCTTCTGGCGGAGCAACATTCCATTTCATAGAAAAAGCAGAATATGATTAAAATTCATATCTGCACATAAGTGAATATTAGAGATTTTGTTATAATTGTCTGAAATTTAACAATATACACATAAAACAAAGTCGTTGAGGTCAAATAATGGCTTCAACGACTTTCATTTTTATAACTCATTATACATATTTTCATCATTTCTAACCTCCATTAAACGACAATCGCCTAATAATTTCCTCGGCCGTCGTCGACGCCATATCCCCTGCTCCGAGAATCCCACGCATCTCCCTATAGCCGGCCAATTGCGCCTCGCGCGCAGGAGCGCCGTCGTCAAGCAAGGGCGCCAGCGCCGCGTCAACCTCCTCTACATTACAATGATGCAACAACTGTTCGGGAACCACGCCACGGTCGACAATCAGATTGGGCAACGACACATAGCTGACTTTCAGAATCTTTTTGAACAGATTATAGCTAAACCGGGACCCATTGGCGCGATAAAGAACAACCTGCGGCGTACCTATTAATGCACATTCCAGCGATGCCGTGCCCGACGTCACAAGTGCCACCTGCGAATGGGCCATCAACTCAAACGTCTCATTATCAACCACCGGCAGCGTCGTATAGCGCCGATAGATACTGCGGTCTATCCCGGGCGCGCCGGCCACAACTGCCTGCATATCGCGATGGCGCGCAGCTACCGCGGTCATTATCGGCAAATTATTCCTGATTTCGCCAACCCTACTACCGGGCACCAACGCTATCATTGGCCTACCCGTAAGATTGTGAGCTGCAATGAATTCACTGCGTGAACACAGCGTAGCCATCTTGCCGTCAACCTCCTCGCGAGACGGATTTCCGCTGTAAACAGCCGTCTCAACCCCATGCGAGCGATAAAACTCGGGTTCAAACGGAAGGATACAGTAGATTGCCGACGTGTACTTTTTTAACGCCTTGACACGATAGGTTTTCCACGCCCACACCTTTGGCGGAATATAATAGAACACCGGGATACCGCGCTTGGCCGCGTGTGCGGCAAGTTTCATATTAAACCCGGGATAATCCACGAGTATTATAGCGTCAGGGCGCTCACTGTCAATGACCTTCTTGGCAACAGTGAGATTTCTGCCTATCGTCGGCAGATTGCGCAACACCTCGCTGAATGCCATGAACGCCATCTGTTTATAGTGAATCAGCGGAGCGTGACCCGCCGCTGCCGCCATCCGGTCACCCCCGAGAAACGTAAAACCAATCTCCGGAGCACGTCGCCGCAACTCCTCCATCAGCCTTGCCGCATGAAGGTCGCCCGACGCCTCGCCTGCCGATATAAATATTCGTGCCATGGTAAAAAGGAATAAAATCCCAAGACATTGCTGCCTCGGGATTTATATATATCAATTAATTATCGTCATCCACCCCGATTATCGACGGTCTCCAAACAACCTCAACAGATAGAGGAACATATTGATAAAGTCGAGATAGAGCGACAGGGCGCCGATTGTGGCAATATGCCCATACTGTTCAGGAGTGGCATATTCGCTCCATTGCTTGATTTTCTGCGTATCCCATGCTGTCAACCCAACAAAGATTATCACGCCAGCAAATGTGATTATCCAGTCAAGAGTCGAGCTGCCGGCAAAAATATTGACAATCGAAGCGATAATCAAGCCTATCAACGCCATCACCAGGATGGAACCGAATCGGGATAAGTCTTTTGTCGTAAAATATCCATAAACACTCATTGCCGCAAAGGTTCCGGCAGTGATAAAGAATGTCTTTGCAATCGAAACGCCCGTATAGACAATAAATATCGGAGCCAGCGACAATCCGTTAATAAGCGCAAAGAGGTAGAACAGCAGCGACGCCGTCGACGATTTCATCTTGGCAACAGCACCCGATACGCTTATCACAATCAGAAATTCAGCGCCAAAAAGCAGCCACATCACCCAACTGTAATTGAGCAATATCGACCAATAAAATTCTGACACACTGCACGCCTGCGCGGTCAAAGCCGTCACAAGCAAGCCGAACGTCATTTTCATATACACCTTCTTCATCACGCCCGATGCAGCCATAGCCATCGAAGATGTATTGCCTGAATAATTTTGAGGAGTATTATACATAATTCTTCTTTATTATTTGATTTCTAACTCATTTACATTCTCTCGGGAACACGGATTCCAAGCAGTCCCATAGCAGTCTCAACCACATTCGCAGTCATGTCCGACAGTGTAAGGCGTAGCGAGCGAACAGCCTCATTCTCCTCCTTCAATATCTGACATTCATGATAGAACTGATTATACTGTTTAACCAAGTCATAGGCATAATTAGCTATCAGCGCCGGGCTGTAACTACTGCCGGCCTCCTGCACCGTTGCAGGGAAATCTGCCAAAGTCTGTATCAGCGAAATCTCATGCTCATTAGGTACAACGCTCGAGTAATCCACTTTGTTCATTCCCGCCTCGGCTGCGCGGCGCATAACCGACCGGATTCGAGCGTAAGTGTACTGAATGAACGGACCCGTATTGCCATTGAAATCAATCGATTCTTTCGGGTTAAATGTCATATTCTTGCGCGGGTCAACCTTCAGCAAGAAATATTTCAGAGCCCCCAATCCAACTATTTCCGCAATCTCGTCAATCTCTGCCTGAGCGTCAGCGTTTCCGCGTTCCATCGCCACATTGCGGGCCGTATCAACCATTTCGGCAATTAAGTCATCGGCATCGACAACCGTACCCTCGCGGCTCTTCATCTTACCCTCGGGCAACTCCACCATGCCGTATGAGAAGTGTACAAGGTCCTTGCCCCATTTAAACCCAAGACGGTCAAGCAACAGCGACAACACCTGGAAATGATAATTCTGCTCGTTACCAACCACATATATCATCTTGTCGATAGGATAATCCTGATAACGCAATTTCGCCGTACCTATATCCTGGGTCATATACACCGAGGTCCCGTCAGCGCGCAACAGCAGCTTATGGTCAAGACCGTCAGCCGTAAGGTCTGCCCACACCGACCCGTCATCCTTGCGATACATCAACCCCTTTTCAAGGCCCTCCAGCACCTTTTCTTTTCCCTCAAGGTAGGTATCGCTCTCATAATAGATTTTGTCAAAGCCGACACCCATACGCTCGTATGTAGCATCAAATCCGGCATAAACCCACCTATTCATCATCTCCCACAGAGCGCGCACTTCAGGGTCCTTAGCCTCCCAGCGACGCAACATTTCCCGAGCCTCGAGCATCAGCGGCGACGACGCCTTCGCATCATCCTCGCTCATCCCTTTACTCTTCATCAGCTCGTTAACCTCCTCCTTAAAGTGCTTGTCGAAAAGCACATAGAAGTCACCTATCAGATGGTCACCCTTCTTGCCGGCCTGCTCGGGAGTTATGCCGTTACCCCATTTCTGCCACGCCAACATCGACTTGCAGATATGAATACCGCGGTCATTGACAATATTTGTCTTAACAACCCGGTTGCCACACGCTTCCAATATCTGCGACAGGCTGTAACCCAACAGAATATTGCGAACGTGCCCCAGGTGCAGCGGCTTATTGGTGTTTGGCGACGAATACTCCACCATCACCAGGGGCGACTGCTCCGTCGGCGCCACTCGACCATAATTTTCCGTTTCGGCTATATGGCTCAACACCGAGTTCCAATAAGTCGGCTCGATGACTATATTCAGAAATCCTTTGATTACATTATAGCGGCTCACAGCCGGCTCTATCTCAACTATCTTGTCGCCAATCTCCTGCCCTACAGCCTCCGGAGCCTTGCGGGCTGCCTTTACCCACGGAAACACCATCACCGTCAGATTCCCCTCAAATTCCTTTTTGGTTGTCGACAGTTGGATTTTTTCAGCCGGAGTATCTATATCATATAATTCCTTTACGGCACGGGCAACAGCCTCGGCAATAATTTTATCTATTGACATAATGTTATCTGTTTTTATAAGAAACCGTCATTATCAATTATATATGGGTGCGCAAAATTAGAAATATTTGTCATAATCTGCAAAACGACATTTAAAACAGATATGACGCGCCAACAAAGACATTCAGCCCCGATTTTGGATGAATAGCCAAGTCTATGATGTCTCGGTTCAACAGATTCTCTCCGCGCACATAAACACTCAAACGGTTGCTCAGGCTGTAAGTCGCGCCCAAATCCAGCGTCGACACATTTGCCAGCGGCGTTATACGCGTCTCCGTAATCCTTATTTCATCAACGGCATCCACAAAAGTGTACGTGTCCATCACCCGCCGGCCTGCGCGCAATTGATAGGAAGCATTGATTGTGAGTCTTTCCAAAGGCTTCACATCAACCCCCACGCGCAACTCATGCCGCGCCCGGTCACGCCAGCGGTAATAACCGTGTTCCGGGTCATCCCCGCCGGGAACATGCGTATATCCAACCGTCGCTATCACCTTCTCGCGCCAGTTGTAACCCACTTCCGCGCCAACGCGCCAGCCGTCAATCTTACCCGGCATAAACAGCGCCGTCGACGACTTCTCCATCGGGTCGGCACCTATCGGCATCAACCAGCGGCGAGCCATTGAATACCCGCCTTGCAGCTGCACGTATGCACCCCGGTATGTCCCTACCGTAACCCTCACATTTGCATCTACCGGCACTCGCGAGAACCCATAACCGAGCGACGGATTTATGAACGGCGTAATCCCATACAGATGCTCCAGCGAATTTGTCTCCACGCCGCCGGTCACCCGCGCCTCCAATGCCAGAACTTTAAACGGATTCCACCCTATTGTAACATCGGGAGTCAGATTAAACACATTCCCCGAGTTGGCACTAAGCTGAACTCGCGCGCCTATCGACATTCCAAACGCCTTGTCACGGTAAATCCAGCGCGGCGTTATCGTAAACAACCCCCTGTTTTCGCCGTCAAAATGTTCAAGCAACAGCGGTGCCGACACCTCTCCGCTCTGACGCAACATCGAGTATCCCGACGTTTGCAATATATCAGCGCCCAAATCCAACCCTATTGCCGTCTTTTCGCCAAACGGCAACCGGCCGCCTACACCCACCTTGAACGTATTTTGACGGATAGGATTTGAATACTCCTCGGGAGCATATATAAACAGCGACGTCTGCGGAGCGCCACGGCGGGCTGCCGCATGATTGTAACCCAACGTCACATTATAGTCAAGGGCGTCAACTTGCGAATCCCAGTTCAAATCGACGTTCAGCAGATTCAGCGTCTGATAGAACTTGTTGTCCACCGCTCCATTTTCTCCGCTCAGCGGTTGATAATCGGGCCTGTTGTACACCGTGTTATATCTGTCATACGTATAATCTATCGCCGTCTTGAACGTCGAATGTGACCCCACGGCCCAGCGAAAATCAAGACCCGCACTCGCCGTATTCTGGCGCCAGTAACAACTCTCCTCGCTCCACGGAATAGGCTTTTTATAGTTTCGCGAATCAAGCTCGGTCCACACGCTTAGACGAACGCGGTCCGTATCAACAATCCGATAACCGGCCGAAAGTGTAGCCGATATAGGTGTCGGAGATATTCCGCCGCTGACATATCCGCGATAGGGCGACACATACAGCGTGTCGGCATACGACGCCGGCTCCAGGAACGGAATCACCGGATTAATACGCGTTGTCATCGCGCGCTCTACCGACGACAGCGTGACTCCGTGAAGCGCCGGCAGGGTGATTGCCGGTTGAATGTTGGGTTTGGTCACCATCTTTTCCACCGGTTCTATATCGCGGTCTATCTCTATATCCTTATGCAGGTCCTGTGCCCACAGTGTTGGCACCGCCACGGCCATCAACAGTGCGCCTAATCCTTTATATCGTGTCATTTGAGTCTTTGGTTTATTAGTGTAAATATATCTGCCTCACTTCCGGGATAGTTGCTGCGAAGACTCTTTAGATACTCATCCGCCTCAAACGTATTCCCTTCGCGTCTCAGTATGTCGCTATACAGTATAAATCCTCGCGCAAGCCAATAGCTGTGGGGCGGATTGGCATTGATAAAATCATTGATGCGCTGCTTGGCTTTTGACGTCTTGCCGCGGTCATATAGCGACTGCGACATTTCGTAGGCTGCCATGCACCCGTATAAATCATCCGTCTTGCCCGATATTTCGCTCCACTGCTTCTCGGCCTCGTCATATCGGTGCAAGCCGTTAAGGGCCAATCCGCGATAAAATTTAACCTCCGTCTCCGTGTCCGGATTCCCTGCCGTGGTTGTAAGCAACTTGTCGGCCACCGCTATAACTTCCTCATAGCGGCCTATGTCGGTTGCCGTGCGCATTATTCCCATGCGTGCCGTCTGAAGTATCGACGACCCCGACGCACGCTCTTCCAATCTCTTCCACGTATTCAACGCCCCGGTCTTCTTCCCTATCGCGTTCTGAGCCTCGGCCTTGATTACCATCGCCTCCTCGGCTGCATCCGTATCGGGATACGATTGCAACAACCGGTCGGCATAACTTATAGCCTTACTGTTATCCCCGCTGTTCCACGCATCCTCTACCATGTAGTACAAGGCTGTCGACGCATTTGCTCCGTTGGGATAAGCCGACAGATAATCATTCAGCCTGCCGGTACTCCCGTTGTTGAGATAATAGCTCTCTGCCGCTCTGAATGTCAGGTCGTCAACCTCGCCGGCCTCCAGCGACGGCGCCCCCTCTATTCCGTTCAGGAACGACATCAGCTCATTCAGTCGGCCGTCTGACGCATATAGACGCTTAAGGTCATCCGTGGCAAGACGGGCCTCCTCGCTGGTTGGATAGGTCTTTACAACCCGCTTGTAAGTCTCGAGCGACTTCTGCCGCTGGCCGCTGTTAAGCTCCGTGATAGCTAAGCGCAACATCGCGGTTCGGCCCTGCGACGTTCCGGGATAGCTGTCGGTTATCGTGTTATAGATTGACATGGCACGCTCGTTATTGTTCAGCGCCAAATACGAATCGGCCTTCTCAAGCAGTGCCGCCGGAATAAGACCCGACGACGGGAATTGAGTCGTCAATCGGTCTATATCCCCTATCTTACCGTTGTAATCCCGGGCAAAACCTTTCATCATCGCGCCCTGAAACAGCGCATAATCGCCCGATTCGGGATTGGTATTATACGATTTCTGATACTGCACCGCCGCCTCGCTGAATCGCGACATGTAATACAGGCAGTCACCGGCGCGGTTATAGGCATCGGCCCTCATCGTAGTGGTCACCGAGTTCCCGCCGTCAATAACCCTGTTAAAGTCTATAAGAGCGTCATCATATCGCTCCTGGCCCATTCGAGCATATCCCAAATCATACCACGCCAATAAGCGGGTTTCTGTATCCGTTCCGGCCGGGGTGCTGTCTATAAATTGACGGTAATAATCGGCCGCTTCGTCATACGACTCCATCCGATACGCGCAGTCGCCCAGCCACAATTTGCATTGCCGTTTTATCTCCGCGTCATAGTCCCCCAGGCCATCGCTCGCCTTAAACGAGTTCATCGCCGTCGAGACCTTGCCCGCCGAATATTGACGGGTACCCTGTATAAACAGAACGCGCTGCTTGGCTTTCAATATCTCTTCTGTTGGATTTGTCACTCGGTTGATTGCCGCCAACGCGCTATCATAATCATTGTCAATCATATATCCGTTTACGATATATTCCTGAACCTTTGCCGAGTAATTCGAGTTGGGATACTTCCTCAAAAAATCCTCAAACAGCTTCACCGACGACCCAAAAGGAACACGACCACCTTCAAGGCTCGCAACCGCATAGTTATACGCCGCCGTCTCGGTCAGCTTCGTGTCATAATCCATTCGCGCCGCACGCTCAAACGACATCAGCGCCGCCGTTGTATCTCCTCGGCGCTGATAGGCCTGACCCAAAGTCAGATATGCACTCTGACCCATCGAACTGTCGTCGGCTATCGCCCGTTGCAGCAGCTTGATTGCATTATCCATGTTCCCGCTGCGATACTCGCTCATTCCAAGTATATAGAACGACGACTGCTCCGGTTCCGGCGCCGTGGATACATACTTCCACAGGTAGGGCAACGACTCATCCTCGCGACCCAAATTATAAAGCGACTCTCCCGCCAATCGGTTGCATTCGCTCTCAAACTCGGGAACCGGGCCATCCTTCAACATCCGCTGCGCCCCCGATAGCGACGCTTCATAATTCCCTTTCAGAAAATTGATTTGAGCGATATAATACGGAGCCGCATTCCCGGGTGCCTCATTCGTCTTAACCTTCTTCATCAGATTCAGTGCGCGGTCATAATCGCCACGGGCATACGCAAGGTAAGCTATATAATAGTTTGCCGCATTCCCATATCGCTCCGTGCTCAACAGTCGGGAAAAGCGCGTCTCGGCCGCATCTTGCTCGCCGAGCAGCATATAGCAGTAGCCAACGCGATAATGGTAATCCTCGGCCGTCGCGTCGTCAAGCGTCGCAGGGTCTATTTCTCCATACACACGCAAAGCGTCGGCATACGCCGAGCGCGTGAAATGGTAGTCACCCATCTGCATCTTTACCTTATGGCGCAACGCCGATGCCGGATACCGCTCCAAGAATCGATTGAACCACATCAGAGCCTCGTCATCTCCAAGACCCTGATATGACACTCCCGTCAGATACAGCGCCAGCTCCCCGTCGGCCGCCGTTGGCCCCAGCAGAGACAAATGATTAAGCTGGTCCAGCGCACCCTCATAATTGCGAACATCAACCATACGTGCTGCCCGCGTCAGATACCCGTTTGCATCTGTCGTATTTATACTCCCCGAAGATGCCGGAACGGTCGCGGCCAGTAGCGCCGCTGTCAGTATTCTTTCTTTCATTTATCCCTATTTGATTGACGCGCAATGGCTTCTACCGGATATAGCCCGACTGCCATCACACAATAATATGCTTTCACTACACAAAATTACAACTTTTTTCACACAAAACGAAATTCAAAATTTACAGTCTCTATTTTTTTTCATAACTTTGTGAAAATTCTACCGATTTTACTCATGGAACACTACCTGGTATCGGCCCGAAAATACCGGCCGGCTACTTTCGATTCCGTTGTGGGACAACGGGCCCTGACAACTACTCTCAAAAACGCCATCGCCAAGCAACGGCTTGCTCATAGCTACCTGTTCTGCGGCTCCCGTGGCGTTGGAAAAACATCTTGCGCCCGAATTTTCGCAAAAACCATCAACTGCGAGCACCCCACTGCCGACGGCGAGGCTTGCAACGTTTGCGACTCTTGCAAAGCTTTTATCGACGGCAATTCAATGAACATCATTGAACTCGACGCCGCGTCTAATAATGGTGTCGACGACATCAAGGAGCTCATCGACCAGGTTCAGATTCCACCGTCGGCCGGGCGATACCGTGTTTTTATCGTCGACGAGGTGCACATGCTCTCTCAGGCCGCTTTCAATGCTTTCCTTAAAACGCTCGAAGAGCCCCCGGCCTACGTCGTCTTCATCCTCGCCACTACCGAGAAACACAAGATTCTCCCAACCATTCTGTCACGTTGCCAGATTTACGACTTCAATCGTATCACCATAAACGATATGATTGAACACCTTGCCTACGTCGCCCAAACCGAGGGTTTCAACGCCGACCCGGCCGCCCTTCGCGTTATCGCCCAAAAAGCCGACGGAGCCATGCGCGACGCGCTCTCCATTTTCGACCAGGTCGCCGCTTCTACGCGTGGCAACATCACCTATCAGGATACTATCGACAACCTCAACATACTTGACTACACCTACTACAACCGCCTGCTCGATGCGTTTCTGGCAAATAAACCCATCGACACATGGTTGATTTACAAGGAGATTCGCGATAAAGGATTTGATTCCCACTTCTTCCTCAACGGGCTTGCATCTTTCATGCGCGACCTGATGGCAGCCTATAATCCAAATTCGCTCTCCCTTATCGACGGGGATGACCAAATAAAACAAACCATGGCCGCAGCCGCTCGCCGGTGTACTCCCGATTTCATATATCGCTCGCTGTGCCTCATCAATGACGCCGACCTGAACTATCGCGTCGCCTCAAACAAGCAATTCCTTGTCGAGCTTACTCTCGCTAAAATATGCCAACTACTCAGCCCCTCCCCTAATATCGACGGACGCGGAGAGGGGCAGCTGAAACCAATCGAACGCCCGTCAACAACCAATACACCCCCTGTCCCCGCTCCGGCCCCGGTTCAGCCGACAACCCCAAATACCACTCCGGGCAAAACTCAAACCGTTTACACTTCCCCGGTAACGGCTGCTCCGGCCGAGCGACCCGTTTCCAGGCCAAAAATTCAAAGCCTGGGGCCCTCAATATCTATCAAAAGACAACAAAAACCGGCTGCAATGCAACCGGTTGATAACAACCCAAACAACCCCGCCTCTCCGAGCGTCGGCCGGGCCAACCCATACTCGATTGAATCCCTTCATAAAGCGTGGCGGGCATACGCCGAGCAAAACCCATCCCTGCATATCGTTGTCAACACAATGCGGGCTTCTCTCCCCGTGGCCAACGTTGGCGACAACTTTACCGTAACCGTTGAAAATGATATGCAACGCGACACTATGAATCAACACCTCCCCGCTATTCTCACTCTTGTTCGCAATACCCTGCAAAACGATTCTATAACATTCACCATAAACATAAATCAGGGAGAAAGTGCCCCATACACTTGGAACGAACACGACCTTCTGAAACACCTCCTGGAAAAACGGCCCCATTTGGCCTCATTCATTTCAACGCTCAAACTTAAACTCTAACTTCCAAACTCCCTTTTGACATCAAACGACGGGCAGGCTTTAGCCGCAAATTCATTATGTCCGTGAATCGTTGCTCCGGGATATTTAATCAACAGCTCTTTGATTAATATTTGCAAAGCTTCACGCTGCGCTGCCGTGCGAGTATCTTTAGGCGTCTTCCCGTCGCTTGCCACACCCCCTATGTAACAAATCCCTATCGACCGCGCGTTATAACCTTTGCAATGAGCTCCTGCTTGCGATTCTGAACGCCCCTTGACCACCCTCCCGTCTCGATAAACAACCCAATGATAACCGATACCGTTAAAACCTCGGGCGCGATGCCATGAATCAATATCTTTGGCGGTGTAATCTCTCCCCTCTGGAGTTGCCGAGCAATGAACTATAATTTTATCTATCTTTCTCATATCTTCTGTTTTCTCTAAATGAATTTAACTCTCTTTATCAGCCCCATTATATCATCAAACAATCTTCCGCTGCCAACATTCTCCGATATGCTCTTGGCCTCTATCAACGTCAGGCATATCGCCGTCGTTGTTGTAAAGCATGGTATTATTACCATTGTGTTTCCCACGTTTGAAAGCAACATCGTCAACACTATAATTCCGTCTACACTTAGCATGCCAAACAATAGCAGCAGATAACTCAACACCTTTGTCACCGTTCTCCGGAACCTGCGGGAGGTTCGGCGCTGACCCGTGCGACTCGCACGACATATTCCCGACACAAAATCCAAAACCGTTGCCACCAATACTCCAGCTATATCTACTGCCGCTATTACTCCCACGGGCAACAAATCCCCGACCAATTGAACCATAAAATCCTGCATACCCATTTCCTTTAATTAAAAATACCACTTTCTGCCCCGTGTAGGCACCTGTTCTCTGAACATCTGCCTGAAACTTGCCACAACTCTTTCTCTCATTCCCGAATACTTTCCGCTGCCGGTAACTATAAACATTATCATGTAGGTAACTGCCTGCTCCAATGTCATTCTGACCGCCGCCGGGGCCACCCCTTCTGCCACCTTGTTTCCCCTTATCTCGAGTTTTAAAATATCATCCTCAAAACCCGTCGTCTCCACAATTGGATAAAGCTCTACACCAAGCCATGCCGCCAAATTTTCCCCTATCACACTTATCGCAGCCTCATCATCGGCCGTCAATACCGGCTTATCCCTATCCAGCGCTGTTTCCAATGCACTCATCGCCAACGCCGCTTTCACCATTTGCTTCACTGATATTCCTATTTCCATTGTTCTGATTTTTTTAAATTTTAAACATTAAGACACTTTTCTCAAAAGCCGGTGATACAACACCCACGCGCTCGACTCTGTCAGAAAAAAGCTTGAGGCATTCCCCTCGGCAAGCACCATCGACACCGCATCGCTCCGCCTCACACCCGAGCGCCTCATTCGTCGCAACACACGCCTGTGTATCTCGCGCCACATCGCTCCGCGGGCCGACCGTGCCCCTACCGGAATTGCCTCACTCTCTCTGCCCGGCAACATCTTCATCACTCGGTCGTAGGTCAAATAATAACTTGGGGCCGGACCATTGGCTGCCGCTTTTACTATCTCCCTCATTCCGCGACCGCGGAGGTGCGGATTCCTCATTTCCCGCTCAACAGCCTTTATAAAATCACGGTCACGCTCTTTTTTCATCTCCATCATAATCTCTCTCTTTTTTGTTTCCATTTTCCTGTTTCAGTTTCTGTTCCCGTCTCCATCATTACGCTTTCGTTTCTGTTTCCTTCATTCCGTTTCCCTGTCTTCTTGTTTTTGTTTTTCACGTTGCAAATTTACCATGCTATATGGGTAAAATACAACGACCGCAATGTTAATAAACCCTAAATCACTACAACAACCCGGCCACCCTTCCGCCTCACGGCTCCGCAACCCATCACACCGCGTCAGCCCGGAAAGCAGGCTTCCAAGCCTGCGATAGCGCGGCGGAGCCGTAGCAACTTCGATAACCCCGTACGAGCTCGCACCGCGAGCGAAGTGCGGGGATCAGCGCCACTTCACCACATCGCACCCCGGCGGGGTGCTACTCCCCACCGGCCACCCATCACGCCGCGTCAGCCCGGAAAGCAGGCTTCCAAGCCTGCGCCATTACTCTCCCCCTCCACCCCGCTCCACCCCACAGGGAGTTTTGCTTTTAAAATGCAAGATAATTTTGAACTTAACGCCCTGATTATTATATTTGCAACACCCTAATACCTGAAACAAGTATGAAGAAGATTTATTTACAATCGTGAGTGTAGTCCTGGGAGAGAGATATGGACATTTCAAACTACATCCTGCGGAATCCAAATGTCAGATAACTTGTTAAATTCGCGCTATATAACCCTTTAATCATACCGATATGAAAAATTTGTTTATTACCATATTTGCAGCGCTGACTGCAATCTGCTCGTTTGCCGAAAACGCTCCACGCTATATTTTCTATTTCATTGGCGACGGAATGGGGCTTGGACATGTAAATGCCGCCCTGGCCTACAACCGCGACATCCTCGGCAACAACGAGCCGCTACTCATGATGCAATTCCCCGTCAACTCCGTTTGCACAACTTTCTCCGCCTCCTCTCCCGTAACCGACTCGGCTGCCGCAGGTACCGCCTTGGCGACCGGACACAAAACTCGCAACAGCATGATTGGGGTCACCCCCGACTCAGCCGCCGTGCAGTCTATCGCCCAAATACTTCACAACCGCAACTGGGGCGTCGCAATCGCAACATCCGTCGCTCCCGACGACGCCACTCCCGCCGCATTTTATGCCCACCAACCTTCTCGATACATGTTTTATCAAATAGGGCTTGACGCTGCCGCCTCCGGCTACGAATTCATCGCCGGAAGCAACCTCCGCGGCATCAAAGACAAAGACGGAAACCCAACCGACCTTATGCGACAATTCGAGCAAAACAACGTTGCGGTTGTGCGCGGAATCGACCAATTGAACACCACCGATTCACAACGAGTTGTATTGCTCAACACCGACTCCCTTAGCGTCAACAACATCGGATATACAATCGATTCAATCCCCCAAGTGTTAACACTTCCTCAAATAACACAAGCCGCTGTTAATCACCTCCAAAAACATTCCCCCGACCGTTTTTTCATCATGGTTGAGGGTGGAAATATCGACCACGCAGCCCACGCCAACGACGGCGGCGCCGTTATCAAAGAAATCCTCAATTTCAATCAAGCAATCGCCATTGCCTACAACTTCTACCTCAGCCATCCCGATGAAACTTTAATCGTCATCACAGCCGACCACGACACCGGCGGTTTGGCCCTCGGCAACTCATACCTCAAATACACCGCCAACCTCGGCATCTTCGACCGGCAAAAAATCTCAAAAGACAACTTCTCGGCCATCTGCAAAGCTATTCTGAACAGCCGCCGGATATACACGTGGGAAGACATGAAACAGCTTCTCGCCGATAAATTTGGGTTCTGGACCGACGTTAATCTGACCAACGAGCAAACCGAAACGCTCCATAACGCCTTTATCGACACATTCGAGCTTCACCGCGGTGCCGACGAAAAAACTCTTTACAACTCTTTCAACTCATTCGCCGTAACCGTATTCAAAACCCTCAACGACCACGCTGGGATTGGCTTCACAACAACATCCCACGCCGGAAACCTCGTTCCGGTATACGCCATCGGGGCCGGTTCCCATGTATTTAATTCCCTTAACGACAACACTCAGATTCCGCTAAAAATCCTATCCTTGGTCAATCATCAATAAACATTCCGCCGGGGCATTTTTGAAATCATACGTAGATTCAAGAACGAAGTGCAAAACTTCAGGAACAGAATTTCTCATTCTCCTT
>JAFLTJ010000041.1 GCA_022510465.1 Muribaculaceae bacterium | reverse complement strand
CCTGTAACCTTCTGATCCGTAGTCAGATGCTCTATTCAGTTGAGCTAAGGAGCCATTGCGTCTGCGAGTAATTTCCCGCATTGCGACTGCAAAGTTAACACCTTTATCTCAATTGACAAAATCTTTTAACCATATTTTTCAAAAAATCTGCGAAACAAACCCCAAAACCCAGTTCAACTGTAATTGCAAAAGTAGCGATTTGCTTGAAGAATTCAGTGCAAGACAGGTAGCAAGTAGTTGGAGCTGCGGCCGCCTTCTCCGCTATTGCGAAGCATTCCTTTCGCAATAAGGTCATTGATATCGCGAAGCGCTGTATCTTGGGAGCAATGACAGATTTTTGCCCATTTGGATGATGTCAACTTTCCGTCAAATCCATCCCACAGCCGGTTTATCACTTTTCGCTGTCGTTCGTTAATCTCAACGTCACGGAACTTTTCCCAATATGCCGTCTTTTGCAATGTATGTTCGATTGTACTTGAAGCTCGGTCGATAGCATTTTCCAGACACTTGAAAAACCACAATAACCATTCGGTAATGTCGAGATTGCCTTTTTGAGTCTTTTCGAGAATTTCGTAATAAGCTTTCTTGTTTCGGTTTATTTCGGCCGACATGCTATAATATCGAGCTGAATCCTCGTCAAGACGAGCCAACGACATATCGGCAAGCGTTCGGCCTATACGGCCGTTCCCGTCATCAAACGGGTGAATGGTTACAAACCAAAGGTGCGCGATTGCTGCCATTAAAAATGGTGATAGATTGGCATTATTATACCATTCGAGAAGTCGATTCATTTCATTTGGGACATCAGTGGATGCCGGAGCCTCATAATGAATTCTCTCGTGCCCCAAGGCGCCTGAAACCACCTGCATGGGTTCATCGCCATTTCGCCAATCTGCCACTGTAATTTTATGCATACCGCTTCGACCTAACGGAAACAGAGCTGAGTGCCAATCAAACAGCCGTTCATCCGTCAATGGCCCTTGACAATTACGCAGCGCATCAAGCATAACATCAACCAATCCTTCTACATAATGGTCTTCAATCAAAAGTCCGTCATCTTCGAAACCAAGTCGTCTGGCTATGCTGCTCCTCACCGAATTAGGATTGAGAAATACCCCTTCTATCTCGGATGAATTAATCAACTCTTCAGTCATAGCGGAAAGCAATGACCTGTTTTTCTCACTAAAACCGAGCATCGACATCCTACCGTTCAAAAGACCATGCAACCGGCTTAATTTTGTCAATGGTTCGAGAACTGCATCAGCATTCCATCTAAAATTCGGCCAGTCTTTCTGTTGCCAGATATATGCATTATGTCTTTGATGTCGTTTCATGTCACAAAATTAATACTTTGCGGTGAAACGGCCAAATAATCACCGCAAATTTGCGATGATTATTTGGCGCTATCTTCAGTAGAATGTAGGTGAAGTAGGAAGTGGAAGAGTTGTGTGTTCGTGACTAAGGAGGCCTTTTATTGCCTTAGTTTTCTTTCACTTTTTCTTTTTTTCAAAACGTTTGGGTTTATAATGGAATTTTCTCTATTTTTGCTATCAAATATTTGTTGGCATGAGAAAGTTTGTATATAGCTCAATTGTTGCAGCATTTTTGCTGGCGATTACAGCGCCCGGTGTCATGGCCGAGCGTGTTGTAATTCTGCATACTAACGACACTCATTCGCAGATTGACCCCGATAAAAACAATCTTGGTGGTATTCTGCGTCGCAAAGTGCTGATTGATAGCGTTCGCCGAGTTGAACAAAATGTTGTCTTAGTGGATGCCGGCGATGCTGTTCAGGGGTCGTTGTTCTTCACCCTGTTTGATGGCGAAGTTGAACAGAAAATGATGAACGAACTCGGGTATGACATTCAAATACTTGGTAATCATGAGTTTGATAACGGCATTGAGAAACTTGCCGCACAATATGCCGATGTCAACGCATCTCTGCTCTCAACCAACTATGATTTTACCGGAACTCTGTTGCAAGATAAATTTGTGCCATACGTGTTGCGTCGCGTTGGCGACAAACGCATCGCTTTCATCGGTGTTAATGTCAGGCCTCAAGGGTTAATTGACTCTGATAACTATCCCGGAGTGACCTACTTTGAAAGCATTCCAACGGCCAACGCGATGGCTGAATATCTTAAAAAAAATCTCGCGGTTGATAAAGTAATAGCCCTTACCCATATAGGCTATAACGAAAGCAGCGAGAACGACCCCGCTCTCGCTGCGTCGAGCGAATTCATCGACATTATCATAGGCGGCCACTCCCACAGTGGAGTGTATCCCGGCAATCCCGACGGGTATGCGACGGTTGTGACCAACAAAGTTGGAGCCCCCGTACAGATAGCCCAAATGGGAAAAAGCGGGTTGATGCTGGGTGAAATTGTTATAGACTTCGACAAGCCCGACGGAGAGCAGATTACGTCACGCGCAATTGCCGTTGATAGCAGTCTCGACCGCCATATTTCCGCTTCCGATGAAGCCTTGCTTGCCCCCTATCGTCATCGCGTTGACTCCATCAGCGCAATAGAGATTGGAACCTTGGCAACTGAAATGGAGAGCAACTCAACTATATTGAGTAACTTCTTGAGCGACTGGATAAAAAGCACCGGAGACAGGCTCGCCGGTCAAAAAGTTGATTTTGCCTTATTGAACAAAGGCGGCATTCGCAACTCTCTCCCTGCCGGAGTTATCACCCAGGGAAATATCATCAACATGCTTCCATTCAACAATCGCATTGTTGTAGTTGAAATCAGTGGCGAGAAACTTGTTGAACTGATGGATATTATCGCCTCGCAAGACGGTCAGGCTGTCAGCGCCGAAGTCTCGGGCAAATATGACCGAAAGACCCGAAAAATGACGTCGTTAAAAATTAATGGCCGAAATATTGACCCCGGCAAAAGATACGTGGTGGCGACAATCGATTATCTGTGGCGCGGAGGCGACAACATGTCTCCGTTAAGCGAAAGCACACTGATAGCTCGCAGCGCCAATCTTCTGTATCGTGACCTGATTGAGGAGTTTACCGACGGCGATTTCCGCGGAAAGACAGTTAAAGGAGACTCCAAGCCGCGGCTTTCGGCTGTTAGATAATATTTTGGTGTTTATGTTAAATCGTTTGTGTATTAATCTTTTATAGATATGAGGGATAGGATATTGGCGATAAGTATAGTCGCGTTGGCTATCGGCAGTATTATTGGAGTAGCGGCGCTTGCTCCGATGAGTAGTGAAACACCTAAAACCGAGCCGGCAAAGGAGAAAGAAGCAGTCAAAACCACGGCGGCAAAAACCGATATAGTCGATGAGCAGCGTTGGGTCGACTCGGTATTCAACTCGCTAAGCGAGCGTCAGCGAGTTGCGCAGTTATTTTGTCCTATCATCGAAACCAAAAATGACGCCGCATGGCGAGCGCGAATCAAGCGGCTCGTGCAGACCGATGGCGTTGGCGGCGTGTTGCTTGCCAAGGGCGATATAGACGCCTATAAGACCACGATTGACTATTGCAAATCTCTTGCATCGGTTCCGCTTCTTGTGACTCTTGATGGCGAATGGGGCTTGTCGATGCGCCTGAAAGACGCGACCGTTTATCCAAAAACAATGGGGTTGGGCGCGATTGCCAATCCCGAAGTGATGAGGCAGTATGGTCTGGAAACAGCGCGTCAGTGCCGCCTGTTGGGTATTAACGTCAATTTTGCGCCGGTGCTCGATGTGAATTCCAATCCGGCCAACCCCGTTATCGGAAATCGTTCGTTGGGCGAAAATCCCGAGCGGGTTGCCACTCTGGGCGTTGCCTATTCGCAGGGTCTTGAACAAGGTGGTGTTCTCTCCGTTGCCAAGCATTTTCCGGGTCATGGCGACACCTCAACCGATTCCCATAAAACCTCCACTGCCGTCGACCACTCTTTGGCAACTCTTGAAAACGTAGACCTCGTTCCATTCAAGAAATACATCGAGGCCGGCCTGTCGGGAATAATGGTGGGTCACCTTAAGGTTCTGGCGATGGATAAATCGGGAACGCCGGCGTCACTTTCGTCAAAAATCACCGACCAATACCTCAAGCAGCAGATGGGCTTTAACGGGCTTGTGTTTACCGACGCCCTTGCAATGAAAGGGGCTTCGGGTGGAACAAACAATTGCGTGGCCGCTCTCAATGCCGGTGCCGATGTTCTCCTTGGCAGCGCGTCGCCCGAGAAAGATATTGAAACAGTTTACCAGGCTGTAAAAAGCGGAAAAGTAAGCAAGGAAACTGTTAATAGGGCAGTGCGTAAAGTGTTGAAATATAAATATATACTGGAGAATAAGGACTGTAATTCCAAGCTGATGGGCAAGGCTCTGCATGAGGCTGTTAATTCGCCGCAAGCCGATGCAATTAACCGCCTGCTTAGTGCCGCGATGATAACGGTTGCCCGCAATGATGCTGCTCTTCTCCCTATTAAAGGCTTGAGTAATAAGAAGATAGTAGTAGTGTCGCTCGGCGCCGAGGGGCACAATCAATTCAGCCGTTATTGTGCCAAATATGCCGATATAACCGAAATAGCATCGGCCGGCGGAACATTAACTACCGCTCAAAATCAAAAGATTGCCGACGCCGACATCGTAATCACAGGCGTGTTCTCATCGTCGACTGCAACCGTCGCCACTTTTGCCCGCCTTGCCAAGCACAAAGGATTCATCCCGGTGTTCTTCCTGAACAATCTCTATAAACTATCTTCATTTGCGCCTGCGATAACCGATTGCCCAACGCTTGTTCTTGCCTATGACGACACGCCGGTGCTTCGCGAAACAGCCCCGCAAGCCATCTTTGGCGGCATAAAAGTGACCGGCACCGTTCCTGTCAATGTCAAGAATGTTGTCAACCAAGGTGATGGAATAGTTCTGGAAAAAACGCGATTGGGCTATACCACGGCCGCAGCTGCCGGAATGGGCAATCTTCAGCATGTTATTGATTCGATTGTAGCGCTGAGCATAAGGCAGCACGCGGTCCCGGGATGTCAGATATTAATAGCTAAAGGTGGTGACGTAATTGTTGATTCTTCGTATGGAAATACCGACTATATCAACAATATACCCGTTACCGAAGAAACGATTTACGACCTGGCTTCGGTTTCAAAAGCAACAGGAACCCTTTCGGGAATTATGAAAGCCTACGATGACGGGCTGTTTAAGCTTGACGACCGTGCGTCTGACTACATTCCCGGCTTAAAAGAAAGCAATAAGAAAGACTTGAAAATCAGGGAGTTCTTATTTCATGAAACTGGATTGCAGCCATCCTTGAATATGTTTGAGCTAATGATGGATCCGCAAAGCTATACCGGAAAAGTTGTTACCGGCAAGCGTTCAAACATAAACAGCATTAAAATCCAGGAAGGAGCGTGGGGGAACAATCAGGCCGTGATGCGCAGCGATATTTGCTCCACAACCGCTGGCAATGGATTTGATATTGAAATGGCTCGGGGAATGTATGTCAATAAGGTTACATTCGACACCATAATGCAGCGAATCTATGACTCGCCGGTGGCAGCGACAAAAAAGCACGTTTACAGCTGCCTTAATTTCTGCCTGCTGATGGATTTGGAACAGAGGGTGACAGGACAGTCCCACGACCGGTGGGTTGCCGATAACATCTTTATCCCGCTTGGCGCAACTCATTTGGGATACAGACCTCGGGAATGGTATAACCTCGATAAAATTGCCCCCACCGAGGTGGATAATTATCTGCGTCGCCAAACTATACACGGATACGTTCACGATGAACTGGCCGCATTCTCGGGTGGATTGCAAGGAAATGCCGGTCTGTTTGGTAATGCCAACGATCTTGCCAAATTGATGCAGATGTGGCTGTTTGGCGGCAGTTACGGCGGCGAACGCATTTTAAGCGAGGCCACGGTCAGAGAATTTACAACAACTGTATCGCCCACGTGTCGCCGCGGGCTGGGATTTGATATGTGGGATATCAGCAACGGCAAAACCCGTTATGGAGCGCCGGTGTCAACTTTCGGGCATACCGGATTTACTGGAACAGCGTTTTGGGTTGACCCCGAGAACGATATAATCTTTATATACCTGAGTAATAGGGTAAATCCAAGCCGCGACAATAAAGCATTCTCAACCCTGTCTCCGCGAAACGAGGTGTATAGAGCTTTGTACAATGTGGTCAATAAATTGTGAAACGGCACATTTTGACCTTGTGTGTGCCAATGGTTAAGGATATGTTAAATTAACCGTCATTTATAAATTTTTATTATTTTTGCAAAAACATAATAAAACAGCACTAACACTCTATTGATTATGGCGAAAGTATATGGTGCGGTAGAAGTAAACCCCGAACGTTGCAAAGGTTGCGACCTGTGTGTCGTGGCGTGTCCTTGTGATGTGCTGAAACTTCAACCTTTAGAGGTTAACAATCGTGGTTATCATTATGCCTACCCCGATAAGGCGGATGCCTGTATAGGATGCTCCTCGTGCGCGGCAGTTTGCCCCGACGGGTGCATCACGGTATATCGGTATGTTGACAAAGGCTGATTTGTGTAACTTCACCACTGTTGAAAAGCGATACTCAATTTCCGATAATTAAGATGGAAGAGGAAAAGAACGAAGTAAAATTGATGAAGGGTAACGAGGCTATTGCCCACGCCGCTATACGCTATGGCGTAGACGGATATTTCGGATACCCGATAACACCGCAAAGCGAGATTCTGGAAACTCTTGAAGAGCTGATGCCGTGGGAAACAACCGGAATGGTTGTTTTGCAGGCCGAAAGCGAAATCGCAGCGATAAATATGGTGTATGGCGGAGCATCAACCGGAAAGGCTGTAATGACCTCCTCGTCGTCGCCCGGAGTCAGCCTCAAGCAGGAGGGTATCTCATACATAGCTGCCGGAGAGTTGCCGGCTCTGATTGTGAACGTGATGCGTGGCGGTCCGGGTCTCGGAACGATTCATCCGTCTCAGAGTGACTATTTTCAGGCCACAAAGGGCGGTGGACACGGTGATTACCATTTGATAGTACTCGCTCCGTCGACGGTTCAGGAAATGGCCGATTTTGTTGCGACAGGGTTTGACCTGGCGTTCAAATATCGAACACCGGCCATGATTTTGGCCGACGGAATAGTTGGACAGATGATGGAGAAAGTCGTATTGCCGCCATTCAGAGCGCGTTTGACCGACGAGCAGATAGCCCAGCAAAGACCGTGGGCGGTTACAGGGCGTGCCGGCAGTCGCGGGCACAAAAATGTCGAGACAACCCTTGAACTCGAGGATGACAAGATGGAAGAAATCAACCATCGGCTGCAAGCAACCTATCGCGAGATTGAGAAGAATGAAACTCGGTTTGAAACACACTATACCGACGACGCCGAGTATCTGATTGTTGCATTTGGCTCTATTGCTCGCATTTGTCTCAAAGCAATTGAGGATTGCCGCGAAACAGGTCTGAAAGTGGGATTGTTGCGGCCCATTACCCTTTGGCCGTTCCCTACCGAAGCCATCAACGAGCTTGCCGGCCGTGTTAAAGGAATTCTGACAGTTGAAATAAACGCCGGGCAGATGGTGCAGGATGTTAAACTTGCTGCAAATGGACAGTCGCCGGTTTGGCACTACGGGCGTATGGGCGGCAATGTGCCCAACCCGACGGAAGTGACCGAAGCTCTAATATCTCACATTAATCAGTCAAAGGAATGACACCCGAAGAGATTAAACAAAAAGGGAGCATAGTCGCCGCCAAGCCGCGATTGCTCAACGACAATCACATGCACTATTGCCCCGGATGCAGCCATGGCGTTGTGCATCGACTGATAGCCGAGGTTATCGAGGAAATGCAGGTTGAAGACAACGTCATAGGTGTGGCCCCGGTTGGCTGTGCCGTGTTTGCCTATAACTACATCGATATAGACTGGATAGAAGCCGCGCATGGCCGCGCTCCGGCAGTAGCAACCGGAGCCAAAAGGCTGAACCCGTCTCGAATGGTATTTACCTATCAGGGCGACGGTGACCTGGCGGCTATCGGAACTGCCGAAACAATCCATGCTGCCAATCGTGGTGAAAATATCACAATAATTTTCATCAACAATGGTATTTATGGAATGACAGGCGGGCAGATGGCGCCAACCACGCTCGAGGGGATGAAAACATCTACCACCCCCTACGGTCGCCGGGCCGACTTGAATGGCTATCCGCTTAATATCACCCCGTTGCTGGCAATGCTTCCGGGAACGTGCTATGTGTCGCGACAGAGCGTTCACACGGCGGTGGCAGTTCGTAAGGCGAAAGCCGCAATAAAAAAGGCTTTCACCAGCTCTTTGGCAGGCAAAGGAACTTCTGTGATTGAGATTGTCAGCACATGTTCGTCGGGATGGAAAATGAGTCCGGCAAAGGCAAACGAATGGATGGAAAAGAATATGTTCGGGCATTATCCTCCGGGCGATTTGAAAGACACGACTAACGACTAATGAAATGAAAGAAGAGATAATAATAGCCGGTTTTGGCGGACAGGGAGTGCTTTCTATGGGCAAAATACTTGCCTATGCCGGATTGTTAGACGGCCTTGAGGTTAGCTGGATGCCATCTTACGGACCTGAACAGCGCGGCGGTACGGCCAACGTTACTGTTATTCTCAGCGATGACCGAATCAGTTCTCCGGTGCTCGACCGATATGATACGGCGGTAATTCTGAATCAGCAGAGTCTGGACCGGTTTAAATCAAAGGTAAAACCGGGCGGTACGCTGATTTATGACCCGTATGGTATTCACCGCTTACCCGAGCGCACTGATATCAATATAGTTAGGGTAAATGCAATGGAGGCCACGTTTGAAATGAAATCGGCCAAAACCTACAATATGCTGTTGCTCGGAGCTCTTTTGGGCGTAAGAAATTTAGTGCCGATTGAGAGCGTTATGAAGGGCCTGAAAAAAACTTTACCCGAGCGTCACCACCACCTGCTGGACCTGAACCGCGAGGCCATCAATCGCGGCCTTTCGTTGGTCAAGGCGGGCGACTGAATCTGAAATCTGAGTTAAAATTTATAATCAAACGGAGCGGTAGCCGGGCGGCTGTTGTTCCGTTTGTGTTGTATAATATGCTGAATAACACTATTGTATAGCATTGTTTTGCCTATCTTTTGCACGCTGTAAAGTTTTTTGCATCATTTTATTGTATATTTTTGGGAATTTAACTAAAAAACCGTATATTCGTGTGCTGAAAACATGCCCCACCGTCGGAGCATGGATTCTATTTAAAATTCGATTAAAATTCAAACATGGAAGTGCCGGGATGTTCGGCACTTGTAGCAACCTAAAAATAATACCTTGTATGAGCTATCTTAAGTTTGATAAGAACCTGATGATAAATCTGGAGCAGTCTCTCCCCAAAGAGATGTTGCGCACCAATCAGGCAGGGGCTTATCACTGTACGACGATTGTCGACTGTAACACCCGAAAGCAACATGGTCTACTTGTAATACCCATAGAAGAAATGGGTAACACAAATCATGTGATGTTGTCGTCGCTGGATGTTACGGTTGTTCAGCACGGAGCGCCGTTTAACCTGGGCCTGCACCGCTATCAGGGTGGCGTTTACAGCCCCAACGGGCACAAGTACATCCGTGAATTTGACTGTGAAAGTGTTCCACGCACAACCTATCGCGTTGGCGGTGTGATTCTGACAAAAGAAAAGATTTTCATATCCAATGAAAATCGTATTCTGATTCGCTATACGCTGGTCGACGCCCATTCGGCAACCACCCTGCGTTTCAAGCCAATCCTGGCGTTCCGCGAGGCCAATGCGCTTTGTGTGGCCAATGACGCATTGAACACCGAGGCCAAGGCTGTTGACAACGGCATTGGCTGTTGCTTGTACCCGGGCTATCCGACGCTTTACATGCAGATGAGCCGCAAGCCAACATGGACATACGAGCCTAACTGGTACAATGGCTTTGAGTATGTGAAAGATATGGAACGCGGAGTTCCCTATTGCGAGGATTTGTGGGTGCCGGGATATTTTGAAGTTCCTATTAAGAAAGGGGAATCAATAATATTCTCAGCAGGAATTTCGGAAGTGTCGCCGCGTTCTCTGAAGAGCATGTATGAGAAAGAAATTGCCGGTCGCACTTGCCGCACGTCATTCTTTAACTGCCTCAAAAACGCAGTGAAGCAGTGCTATCACCGCGAGAACGACAAGATGTATCTAATCTCGGGTTATCCCTGGGGTAAGATTCTTGCCCGCAATACATTTATGGCTCTGCCAGGGTCGACAATCGCCATTGGTCACAAGGATGATTTCAACCTGATAATGACTACCGCCATTGAGGAGCTTAAAAAGTATGTTGAAACCGGAAACCTCAGCGACCGTGTTATGGGTATCGACCTGCCCGACGTTCCGCTCTGGGCAATATGGGCTATCCAGCAATATGCCAAGGCCTACGGAATCGAGGAGGCTCGCGAGCGTTATGCGGTGATGGTGGCAAAACTGATAAACTACATTCGTGACAACCGCTCGCGCAATCTGGTTGTAGTTGAGCGCGGCATGGTTGCTACAAATGGCAGTGATACACCTGTTACATGGATGAACGCAGCGATAGGCGGTCGCCCGGTAGTGCCTCGTTCGGGCCTTATCGTCGAGTTCAACGCGCTGTGGTATAACGCCCTTGTATTCGGCACTAAGATTGCCGAGGGTGTCAAAGCCCACGAGGCAGACGTTGAAAGCTGGGCAGCGATAGCCGAGGAACTCAAGCCGGCATTTATCGATACGTTCCTCAACGATTACGGATATCTGTATGACTATGTCAACGGAATGTATGCCGACCCGTCGGTGAGACCTAATATGGCAATCGCTATCGGTCTGGATTATTCGCCTCTCGACCGCCGTCAGCGCAAAGGTGTGCTCGACGTGGTGACTCGAGAATTGTTGACACCTAAGGGGTTGCGTACACTCTCGCCGAAGAGCTACGGTTACAGGCCGTTCTACCTCGGTTCGCCCGATGAGCGTGAAATAGCGCTTCACAACGGCCCGGCACGCCCGTGGTTGATAGGGTTCTATGCCGATGCCTATCTGAAAGTGTTCGGAATGAGTGGTGTGAGCTACATCGACCGAATGCTGATAGGTTTTGAAGATGAAATGACACAAGGCTGCATAGGCTCGCTGAGTCAGCTGTATGACGGCAATCCGCCTTTCAACGGCCGTGGAGCCATCTCTCATGTTACCAACGTTGCCGAAGTGCTCAGAACGTTGACTACTCTAAAGAAATTGAATGTTTAATAACGCCCGGTACACACTATTATAATGAAAGCATTAATGTTTGGGTGGGAATTTCCACCTCATATCCTCGGTGGTCTCGGGACTGCCAGCTATGGGCTAACAAAAGGAATGTGGGAGTGTGGCAATATGGATATTACCTTTGTCATACCGCGCCCGCATGGCGATGAAGAGAAGCATTTTGCCAATATTATCGGCACAAGTCAGATTCCGGTTGCATGGCGCGATGTCTCGTGGGACTATGTAGACCAGCGAATAGGCAAAGTAATGTCGCCCGAGCTCTACTTCCGCTTGCGCGACCATATCTATGCCGATTTTAACTACATGCGCACCAACGACCTTGGTTGCATAGAGTTCTCGGGCCGCTATCCCGACAATCTGCTTGAGGAAATCAACAATTACTCGATATGTGCCGGGGTTATAGCCCGCACTATCGATTGTGACATAATCCACAGCCATGACTGGTTGACCTATCCGGCCGGCATCCATGCCAAGCAGGTAACGGGCAAGCCGTTGGTTATCCATGTTCATGCAACAGATTTTGACCGTTCGCGCGGTAATGTGAACCCAACGGTATTCGGCATCGAAAAGGATGGGATGGAGCATGCCGACCATATTATTACCGTGTCAAACCTTACCCGTCAGACCGTTATCGAGAAGTATGGTATTGACCCGGCAAAAGTGACCACGGTTCACAATGCCGTTACGCCGTTAAGCGAAGAGTTGCTTAATGTTCAGGTTCAGAAACCAAAAGAGAAAGTTGTAACATTCCTTGGCCGTATCACAATGCAGAAAGGCCCGGAATATTTTGTCGAAGCGGCAGCAAAAGTGCTTAGAAATCAGCATAATGTACGCTTTGTTATGGCCGGTAGCGGCGACATGATGGACAAGATGATACATCTTGCTGCCGAGCGCGGTATCAGCGACCGCTTCCATTTCCCCGGATTCCAGAAAGGGAAGCAGGTATATGAAATGCTGAAAGCCAGCGATGTTTACATTATGCCGTCGGTATCAGAGCCGTTTGGTATCTCGCCGCTGGAAGCAATGCAGATGGGTGTTCCGTCAATTATCTCCAAGCAGAGCGGATGTGCCGAGATTCTCGACAACGTAATCAAAACCGATTATTGGGATATTGATGCGATGGCCGATGCAATTCACTCAATTGTTTCCTATCCGGCAATGTATCAGCAATTGCGCGAGGATGGTCTTAACGAGGTGAATCAAATTACCTGGGACAAGGCCGGTCAGAAAGTAATTGACATATACAACAAGGTTATAAACCGATAATATTTAACTTTAAATCAAAAAATTCAATCATATAACAGATATAATCATGAAAGCAATCTGTTTTTACTTCCAAATCCACCAGCCATTCCGTCTAAAGCGTTATCGCTTCTTTGATATCGGCAATGACCATTACTACTATGACGATTTTGCCAATGATGACATTATCACGCGCATAGCTCGGCGTAGCTATATCCCCGCAGCCGAGAGTCTACTAAGAATGATTGAAGAGAGCAAAGGAAAATTCCGTTGCGCGATATCTATCACAGGAACGGCTCTGGAACAGTTTGAACAATATGTTCCGGAGATGATTGATTTGCTGAAAAAGCTTGCCGACACGGGTAAAGTGGAGTTCCTGGCCGAAACATACGCTCATTCGCTGTCGTCGCTTATCGATGTTGATGAGTTTGTCAACGAGGTCAAGGTTCACGATGACAAGATTGAAGAGCTGTTTGGCGTGAAGCCGAAAGTGTTCCGCAACACGGAGCTTATATATTGCGACGACCTCGCCCCGGTTATCCACAGCATGGGCTATAAAGGATGCATCACCGAGGGTGCCAAGCATATTTTGGGTTGGAAGTCGCCCGATTATGTATATAGCGCAGCATCGTGCCCCAAATTGAAACTTCTTTTGAAGAACAGCAAGTTGAGCGACGATATTTCGTTCCGTTTCAGCAATACCGAGTGGGATGCCTATCCGTTGACTGCCGACAAGTATATCGACTGGATTGCCAATACACCTGCCGACGAGCAGATTGTCAATTTGTTTATGAATCTTGAGACATTTGGCGAAATGCAGCCCCGCGAAACCGGTATTTTCCAATTCTTGGAGGCACTTCCTCGCTTTGCCGCCGAGCGTGGCATCGATTTTTGGACTCCGAGCGAGGCCATCAGCAAACTGAAAGCGGTAGATACGCTGTCGGTTATGCATCCTATTTCGTGGGCAGATGAAGCTCGTGATACCTCGGCATGGCTGGGTAACAAGTTGCAGGAAGAAGCGTATGGGAAACTGTATTCAGTAGGAGAGCGCGTGCGCATGTGTGACGACCGTCGTCTGAAACAAGACTGGTACTATCTCCAGGCGTCAGACCACTTCTACTACATGTCGACCAAGCATCTTGCCGACGGTGCAATTCATTCACATTTCAGCCCTTACGACACTCCGTTCCAGGCATTTACCAACTATATGAATGTGCTGGCCGACTTTATAGTGCGCGTTGAGGAACAATATCCGCTTTCTATTGAAAACGAGGAACTTAACTCGCTGTTGACCACTATTCGCAATCAAGCAACCGAAATTGAGTGCCTCAACAAAGAGGTTGAATCAATGAGAAAGAACATTGAACACTACAACGAGGAACACGCTTTGCGCGAAAAGAAGGTAGAGGAGAAGGTAGCTGAACCCAAGCCTAAAAAGGTGGCAAAAGCCAAAACAACCGAGGATAAACCTAAGAAAAAGGCTGCTCCCAAAAAGAGTGTAAAGGCTAAAGAGGCTTAAATCCTCTCCTAATCTTGAAAGTTTAAAACAGGTCGGTTTCTGTTACTGGAATCGGCCTGTTTTTGTGTCAGTACGGGGCTTTTGGACCCGAAAAATATGCTCAGACAGTCAATAATAATGGCGTCTCAAAATTCTTCATCTTGAGACGCCATCATAGTTAATTATATTATTTCACGCAATGATTAGAACTGGGGATACCCTGGATTCTGGGTATATAATCCGTATGAGAAATTGTATTGTGCCACGGGAATTGCGAAATATTCTCGACCATCCTTGAATGTTGTGTTCTGATAGTAGTTGCGAATATCTTTCTCAGCCTCAATATATTTAGTCATAACTTCTTTGGCAACACCCCAGCGAACAAGGTCATAGAAACGTTCTCCTTCCATGGCTTTTTCCAAGCGGGTCTCTGTTCTCAACGCTTGACGGGCATATTCCTGTGTCCATCCGGCAGCGGGATATAGACCAATCTTGTAGTTTGCAGCGTCTTTTGACGGGTCGTTGAAATCCTTGACATACTGGCTGTTCATGGCACGCTCGCGGATGCGGTTAATCAGAGGGCGAGCCTCGTCTTGACGCCCGAGTTCAATAAGGGCCTCGGCTTTCCATAAGAGAAGATCGGCATAGCGGATATAGTGCCAGTTGAGGCCTGACAGACCATGACATCCTACGAATGAAATGTTGGGGTCGTTACGGTCAAGAATGAAACGCTTTGTGCCATTGTAGCCATAAACACCCGGGTCGCGGGCCCAATCAAAGTTGTAGGGCGTATCTGTCTGCTTTTTCCATCTGATTGTAGGACGACCAACTACAAAGTCAAGACGCGGGTCAACGTTTGGTTCGGTGTTGACAACTGTCAGCTCGTGGGTTACGGGGTCTTCGGTTACTGTAGCATAGTCGGGCTTCGACTGATAATCAAATACCGGCAGGCCGTTGGCATCAGTCTGATAAGCGTTGATAAGGTCCTGTGAGGGGAGGAAGAAGCAGTCACCGCCATATACCGGCCCTGTAGGCTGGCACAGCTGCATGCTCCAGTTTACGCGACCGGCATCGGCCGAGCCGTCGTTCTCTGAATATTGGATGTCAAACACTGACTCGGCTCCGTTGTCATACTCAACAAGGTCCAGGTACTGAAAATCGGGAAGCAAGTCATACCCCTGAACCTGGTCTATCAGGTTAACCACCTCGTTAAGTAGAGTTTTGTTGATATTGACAACCTTGTTGGTGGCCGGGTCTTGCTCGTAGGCCTGATAAAGTTTTACCTTTGCAGCATAAGCCAATGCAATGTTTTTGTTTATGCGACCCAGGTCGTTCTGATGTGTGGGAAGATCCTCGGCAGCGGCAAGCATTTCAGCTGCAATGCGCGAAAGGTGCTGGTCACGGGTAAATTCATCATTTGGAACGTTGATATACTCGGTAGTTGGCAGGTTTTCATCCTGATAGGGCACTTTATTGAACATGCGAACCAGCTCAAAATAGAAATGAGAGCGAAGCACTTTCATTTCGGCTATACGTATGGCCTTGTTGGGTATCTCCTCTTCTGTTGCAGCATTTAGAACGCGTAAGGCAGAGTTGCAACGCGACACTGAGCAATAAAGCAGGAACCACTTCTGGTCAAGATTTCCGGTTTCGGCAGTGTTATCAAATGTCTCGATGAGATGAACATCAAATACATCGCCTGTTCCGCCACCTCCTTTATATGCATTGTCGGAACGCACATCACCGTATGTCCAGTTGTTTGTGGGAAGAGTGTTGGGATGATAGCCTTCGAGAAAGCCATAGAGCGAAGCGTATGCCGAGTTTACAAGAAGATCAACTGATTCGGGCGAGTTCATCACGCCGTCGCTAAGTGTGCCCTGGGGTATATTCTCCAGGAAACTGTCGCTACATGATGCCATCATAGCGACGCATGCTGTTGATAATAATATTTTTGAGTATTTCATGATTATAGTTTTAAATGTGGAGAATGCTTAGAAACCAAATTGAATACCAAGGGTGAACTGACGCGGAAGGGCGTATGGATAACCCAGACCTTCGGGATCGGCACCTTTATATTTGGTAACTGTAAATAGATTCTGACCCTGGAAATATACTCGGGCGTTTGTCATGCGCAGCTTCTTAAGTATATCCTGCGGCAAAGTGTAACCGAGAGTGAGTGTTTTCAGGCGCATGAAGCTTCCATTCTCAATGATATAGTCATTTCCGCCGGTTTCCTCGTTAAGGTTGGATGTTGTTGGCGCAGGTATATTTGAATCATAGTAGCCGGTTTCAAGATACTTGTCATAGGCCTGCATTGCCTCATACAGAGCTTGTCCATGATTACCCGACCAGCCCTGGAAGAAATCGGTATAGAATTTTGAATTATTGTATGCGTCGCGAATTACAGAGTTAAAGAATAGACTGATGTCAAACTGTTTCCAGCGTGCTCCTAAATTCAGACCAAACTGAGCCTTGGGTAAATCGGAACCACACCATGTGCGGTCATCGTCATTGATAATGCCGTCGCCGTTTACGTCAACATATTTGAGTCGGCCTACTCCCGGAGCTCCATGCTGAACTTGATATTTTGACATGTATTCGTCAACCTCGGCCTGAGTGTGGAATACTCCGTCGGTCTTATACATCATCCATGAGCCAAGAGGCTGTCCAACGAGAGAGTGCCCGTCGCGGCCACCGCCGTAATTGTAGTAGATATCATCCATAAGGTCGGTAACCTTGTTTGTCTGATAGGTCGCGTTAAATCCTACGTCATAGCTGAAGTCGCGGTTTACAGATGCTTGCCAGTTGATTTGGGCTTCAAATCCCTGGTTGAGCATTTCTCCACCGTTATACCACATGTAGCCACCTTCACCAACCGTTGCGATGTATGGTTTCTGAACAAGCATGTTATGGGTGTCTTTGTGGAAGTAGTCAAGAGAGAATGTCAGCTGATTGTTATACAGACTGGCATCAATACCGGCGTTCCACTGATAGGTTTTCTCCCATGTAAGGTCGGGGTTGACCGATTGTGTACGTTTTGCTCCTGATACCAACGTAGAACCGTCGCCGCTGATGTTATAGGATGCTTGATTCTTTTCAAGAACATAGATTGAATAGTAGGCGGTATTGGAAATAATATCGTTACCGTTGATACCGTATGAACCGCGAAGCTTGAGGTCTGAGAGCCAACCGCGAGTACTTTCCATAAAACTTTCCTGCGAGATGCGCCATCCTAAGGAGAGCGATGGGAACCAGTCATAGTTCTTGTCGCGGGATAGGCGAGACGACGCATCACGACGGATGGTGAGTGATGCAAGATACTTATTATCCCAGGTATAGTTGAATTTGCCAAACAGCGAGAACATTGAATAGTTTTCGGCTCCGGCCCACATGTTTTTGTTTGTTGTTACATTGTCAAGGTAGGTAAAGTTATCGTCGTCAATGATTAGACCGCTACCTTTGGCACCCAACCATTCAGAATGGTCTTTCTTTGCTTCAACACCGATAAGGGCCATGATTGAATTTTTGCCGAAATCGATATTGTATTGTGCTGTATTGGTCCACACCCAGTTCAGCGCCTGGCCATTGTTTTGCTCCAGATAGTTATTCTCGTCGCGTAGCCATGCCGGAGTATAATATTTGTGTGTCTCATTGAAGTAGT
>JAFLTJ010000040.1 GCA_022510465.1 Muribaculaceae bacterium | reverse complement strand
GCAATTTCGTGGGGCGAGAAGGATGACCGGCTGCGTTTGGCCGACAGCTATGTGACGGGCGCAGGCTTGGAAGCCTGCTTTCCGGGCTGACGCGGCGTGATGGGTGGCTGTGGAGGCGGAGGGCGAGGGTTGTCGCTGTGATGGCGCAGGCTTGGAAGCCTGCTTTCCGGGCTGACGCGGTGTGATGGTTTTAGGAAAGTAAATTTAAAGGGGTAATTTTTTAATTTTTTATTACTACCTTTGCATTCGTATGGCCAACGGGCCGCTGTGTGAATTTTTAAAGAAACCATAAATCTAATAAATACAGATAGCTATGATTCATCGTTTTATTCTCAATGAAGTGTCGTACTTCGGACCCGGGTCGAGAGCAGAACTTCCCGGAGCTATTGAACGTTTAGGAAAGTCGAAAGCATTGGTTGTTACGGACCGTGGTCTTTTGGAACATGGTGTAGCCAAGATGGTTACGGATGTGCTTGACGGCGCCGGTATTCCGTATGAGATATTTAGTGACGTCAAACCCAATCCAACGGTGTCGAACGTAAATGCCGGGCTTGTGGCGTATAAGAACTCGGGCGCGGATATCTTGGTAGCAGTAGGCGGCGGGTCGTCGATAGACACTGCAAAAGCGATAGGAATCGTGGCCAACAATCCGGAGTTTGCCGACGTGGTGTCGCTGGAGGGCTGTGCGCCGACAAAGAACAAGACGGTTCCAATCATAGCGCTACCTACGACAGCGGGAACAGCGGCAGAAACGACCATCAATTATGTCATCATTGACGAGGAGAAGCAGAAAAAGATGGTGTGTGTAGACCCCAACGACATCCCGGCAGTAGCGATAATAGATGCAGAGCTGATGTACTCGCTGCCGGCATCGCTGACAGCTGCAACCGGAATGGATGCGCTGACCCATGCTATCGAGGGCTACATAACGAAGGGCGCGTGGTCAATGAGTGATATGTTTGAATTGGAGGCAATCAGAATGATAGCCAAATATTTGCCTATGGCGGTAAAGGAGCCGAAAAATCCCGAGGGGCGCAACGGCATGGCAGTTGCGCAGTATATTGCCGGAATGGCGTTTTCAAACGTTGGCCTGGGATTGGTGCACGGAATGGCTCACCCGATGGGTTCGTTGCATGACGTACCACACGGAGTTGCAAACGCGCTGTTGCTCCCGACGGTAATGGAGTTTAACATGGAGTCGTCGATAGAGAAATATGGCGAGATAGCACGTGCAATGGGTGTAGATACCACCGGAATGACTTCTAACCAGGCCGCCGAGGCAGCGGTTAAGGCGGTGAAAGAGTTGTCGATTGAGGTTGGTATTCCCCAACATCTGAGTGACCTCGGTATCACGGAAGATAATATTCCGGCCCTTGTAGAGCAGGCATTTACCGACGTCTGCACTCCGGGAAATCCACGCGAGGTGACCGAGGCCGATATTGACGCATTGTATCATAAAGTTCTTTGATGAACATTGTCGAGATAGCCAATCTTGCTGAGCCCGGTCTTGAGGTTTATGCGTCATTGACCGAGGCTCAGCTTCGCAATCGCCTGAAGCCGACGGAGGGGGTTATCATAGTAGAGAGCCCGAAGGTTATAACCGTGGCGATGGATAGCGGTTTGGAGCCTATTTCACTTTTATGTGAAAGGCGTCATATAGAGGGTGATGCGGCTGCAATTATCAATCGGCTCCCGGTGAATGTCCCGGTTTACACCGGCTCGCGGGAGTTGTTGAGGGAGCTAACCGGATATACGTTGACTCGCGGAGTGCTGTGCGCGATGCGTCGCCCGCAGCCGCGGCCCATAGGGGAGGTTGTTGGCGGAGCAAGCAGGGTGGCTGTAATCGACGGCGTAGTGGATACGACCAATATCGGAGCGATATTTCGCTCGGCGGCAGCCCTTGGGGTTGATGCAGTTTTGCTTACGCCAACGTCGTGTGACCCGTATAACAGGCGGTCGATAAGAGTGTCGATGGGTTCGGTTTTTTTGGTTCCGTGGACTTGGATAGATGTGCCGGTGGAGCGGTTGGCAGAGCATGGATTTACCACTGTGGCAATGGCGTTGACCGAAAATTCGGTGCCGATAGATGACAGGTCGATACCGGTTGACAGGCCGCTTGCAATAATCATGGGCACCGAAGGTGACGGATTGGCCGAGAGTGTGATAGCACGGGCAGATATAGTGGCAAGAATACCGATGTCGCACAATGTAGATTCGCTAAATGTTGCGGCAGCCTCGGCGATAGCTTTTTGGGAATTGCGTCAGAATCGAGGAACCAACTGTTGAAATTAACTAAACTTAATTACAGAGATATGAAATTAGATGGGCGCCGCATGAGCGGCAATGTTGATGACCGCCGAGGAGTATCGGGAGCAAAGATAGCCGGCGGCGGAATAGTGGGTATCATAATAGCCGCTGTAATTACGTTCCTATCGGGCGGCGACATTTTTGATGTTGTATCGCAGGTTGCACCGCAAGTGATTCAGAATGCCGGTCAGGCCGATTATACTCCGACCGAGCATGAGGAGGAGCTGGCTGTTTTTGCAAAAAAGATATTGGCCGGGACAGAGGATGTGTGGACAGAGGAGTTTAGAAAAATAGGGCGCGAGTATGAAGCGCCGAGGTTGGTGTTGTTTACAGGGTCGGTCAACTCGGGCTGTGGCGGCGCAACGGCAGCAACGGGCCCCTTTTATTGCTCGGCAGACCAAACAGTCTATATAGACCTTTCGTTCTTTGAACAGATGGAGAAAGAGATGGGTGCCGGCGGCGATTTTGCATTTGCCTACGTAATAGCCCACGAGGTTGGGCATCACGTTCAGTATCTCCTGGGCACGTTGCAGCAAGCGCATAATCAGATGAATCGTGTGTCGAAAAGCGAATCGAATCAAATTAGCGTTCGCCTGGAATTACAGGCCGACTACTATGCCGGCGTTTGGGCGTATCACGACAACCGGTTGTATAATTCACTTGAACCCGGTGACATAGAGGAGGGACTGAATGCAGCGTCGAAGATTGGGGATGATTATCTTCAAAAACAAGCACAGGGTTATGCCGTTCCCGAGACGTTTAACCACGGTCGTTCGGACCAGCGAGTTCGCTGGCTGCGCAAAGGGGCAACGAGCGGGTCGCTCACCGGCGGCGATACTTTCTCCCAGAGCTACTCAACATTGTAGCGAATTACCTGAGTGTTAAATTTTCAATTGTAAAAATTACAATATTTTAGATTTGTTAACACGGGTATTTTGCGGTAAACATAAGTTGAGTATATTTTGCATTTATTTGCATTTTGATTGTAGCTATTGATTATCAGTGTGTTGCAAAGGTGATTTAGATTTCTTTACAATTGTTTCACGTTTTTTGTGAAAGAGAAATTTGGCAAAAGGCTGATTTATTCATACTTTTGATAGAGTCGAGTTGGAAATGTGAATAAATCTTAAAACGAAGATTTTCCACTCGCAGCGTGGCCCAACAAATATAATAAAGGCTTGAAAACTCTCCAGAATGTTAGGTCCCGCCAAGCCGAGAAAAATAAAGAAATTATGACATTTTTAAAGAATCGATTATTTGCAACATTAACAACGATAACCATATTAGGAGCATTGGCAGTGACTGCCCAGGTGCCCTACAGATTGCCGGAGACGCATACGTCGCAACATCGCGATTTGATAGCCAATCAAAAACCTATAACCAATCCGTTGACAGCCAACAGGGCAGTTGAGGCGTCGGTTGTAGAGCGCGAGAATGCAGCCGAGATATTTAATACGGCGTGGAACAGTGAAAGCGTGAATCCCTACGGGAACTCGTATGAGATTCCGTCAACGAAGCGAATAGATGTGTCGGATTTCCATGTGCCCGTACCGGGCAGACTGTCGTCGCCATACGGGTGGCGTGCGCGTTTTGGCCGCATGCATAAGGGTGTTGACCTGACCCTAAATGTGGGCGATACTGTTAGAGCAGCATTCAGCGGCAAGGTCAGATTGACTAAGTACAATGCCGGAGGATATGGCTATTATGTGGTGGTTCGCCACGATAACGGAATGGAAACCGTGTATGGTCATCTGTCACGTTTCTTGGTTAAACCCAATCAGCGAGTAAAAGCCGGCGAGGCAATTGCGTTAGGCGGAAATACCGGGAGATCAACCGGTCCTCACCTCCATTTCGAGACCCGCTACATGGGTATTCCGATAAATCCGGAGGCAATTATTGACTTTGCCAATAAGACGACCCACAAAGAGTATTATGTGTTTGAAAAGGCGTCGGCCGAGCGAGCAGTATCGGCAGGAAGCCGCGGGTCAAAGGCTAAGACGTCGGCGAAGGCGTCAACAAAATCCAAAAGAAAGGCAACAGCGAGCAAGTCGACGAAGGCACGTAAGGCAAGGCGCCGCTGATAATCTGCAACCCCTTTGGGGTAGGTGTTGAATAATAACAATTGGTCCCCCGACCGGTCTGCGTCGCTGGCGCTCCTTGACCTTTGTCGGGGGCTAATAATCTTTATGCCGCTCCGCGGCAATTTTGCAGGGAGACCGGGAAAGTTAAGTTATATAAGTTAAATAAGGTAGGGGGGCGCAGGCTTGGAAGCCTGCTTTCCGGGCTGACGCGGCGTGATGGGTGGCGGCGAAAATTAAGTTAAATAAGTTATATAAGGGAGCGCAGGCTTGGAGGCCTGCGCTCCGGGTTGGTGCAAGGTGGGGTCGGTTAGTATTTTGTGAAGTTGTATCGGAATCCGATGTAGGCCATGGGGCCGTGTATGGTGCCGTAAACCATTGTTGCGTCAAAATTGTTTCCCCATGGATTGGCGGCATCGATAATGGGCATTTTTTGTTTAAACCCTGTCAGGTTTTCACCACCAATATAAATGGCCCAATGCCTGAAGTTGCGTGTTACCTGTGCATTTAGCTGAGTGAATGTTTTGTAGGTCGGCGCCCATGATAGGGTGCCGTCGGGTGTAGAATAGGGCGTTGGCATGCGCCCTCCTCCGTTAATGGCGAGTGTCAAGTCTACTTGCCAGATTCCCATATTCGGGAGCCAGTTAATGGAGAACAGGCCTTTGTGTCGTGAAGTCAGCGGCCGGGTAACGGGACCGTTCCCGTAGTCTACTTTTACGTTGGTAAATCGGTAGGCGGCGGTCAGTGTAAAATCATTTATAATGGGATATGAGGCTTCGAGCTGGAATGTGTGTGAATAGTTGGCGCGGTTGCCGGAATTGGAAAATATTACGGCATGGGGGTCGGAGTCGAGGTCGATGAGGAGCTGCTGACGGAAGTTGGTATAGTAGAACTCGGCGTTGTAGGTCAAAGTTTTTCGGAAGATGTCAATATCGCCGGATATGCCTCCTCCATAGTTGTTTGCAATCTCCTGGCAGGGGTTGTTTTCAAAGATTATCTGCCTCGATGAAGCCATGTAGAAGTGGTTTTCGGCCAAAGGTTGCGGCGAGCGGTACCCTCGGCCGGCGGAGCCGTAGATGGTCAGGGCGTCGTTGAGAATGTTCCATTTAAGGTGGATTCGTGGCGTTAACATCGATTTGTAGACAGAGCTGTGGTCAAACCGGATGCCACCCATGAGAATGAGGGTAGAGTTGAGGTTAAAGGTGTACTGAACATAGGCGCCCGGTGTTGTTTCGCTTTTGTACAGCGTAGAGGGTGCCATGTCGGGGTTGTTGAACAGACGGTAAAACTGGTTGTATCGGTCGTAGTTCAGACTTAGCCCGGTGGATATTTCGTGCAGGCCGTCATTCCATTGGCGTTCAAACATGAGGGATGCGTACAGGTTGTCCTGGGTGACATTATAGTTCTTTAGCCCGTATGCGGCATCTTCTTTATGTATTGACCCGGATAGAATGAGCGCAACGTTGGAGTTATTTTGGCGGTCGATAATGTATGCGTTTTTAGTATAAAGCTCCCAACGCGATGTGTTAATATTAATTTTGTAGGGGTCGGAGAGCGGAGAGCTGTGGGAGTGCTGGCCGCTAAGCCGTTTTTCGGCAAGAAATCTAACCCAGGCTTGAAAAATGTAATTGTCGCCCATGTATGCCCATCGGTTTAGTCCGGTGATTTGCCGTATTTTGGGGAGGTCGGCAAACCCGTCGTTGTTTTCATCGTGGGATGCAAAGGCGTTCTCGGCATGAAAGAGTAGGCCGGTTGACAGCTCGTTGTTAAGGTGGATGTTTCCGGCCGCATTTACCTCGGCTTTCCCGAAGATATCGGCGTATCCGTTGACTGAAACGGAGGGGTCGGATTGTGGCTTTAGAAACTCGATGTTAATCTGTCCGGTAATGGATTCATACCCGTTTTTGACCGAGCTGGCGCCTTTGCTCACCTGGATGGATTGCATCCACGGGCCGGGTATATATCCGAGTCCATAGAGGGATGCGGCTCCTCTTAGATTGGGGATGTTCTCGGAAAGCATTTGCACGTATGTTCCTGAAAGCCCCAGCAATTTTATCTGTCGTGCTCCGGTGGCGGCGTCGCTATAGTTTACGTCGACCGACGCGTTGGTGGAGAAACTTTCGCCGAGGTTGCAGCAGGCGGCTCGTCGCAACTCAACGGCCGAAATGAGGTCGGAGTTGGTGGCTGTTCTGCCAAGTTTTCTGACCCCTTTCTGGCGCTGGGTAACGACAATCTCGTCAAGTGATTCTTCCATTTGAGGAATAGAATCGGCAATTGCGTTGAGGCTTGTGAAGATGATTGCAAATATCGGGGCGATGTATCGATGCATGAGTTATAAAGGTAAACTTAGTGAACGAGGTGTTAATCTCTGACGGCAAGGGTGAGGCATGTGTCGGGATTGTTTTCCAAAAGGCAGATGCTGAAAGAGTGCCCGTCGATGATAACTTTGCTTGATTGGGGCGACGGAGGGAGAGGCATATCGATGAATGTGCGTTCAGGTTTTGTCTCGGCTACTTTGAATAGCGCTTCTTTTATGGTCCAGGCGCACAGTAGCATGTGCTCAGAATTGTAAATATTATTTTGTTGCGGCGTGAGGAATCGCGGTGCGACTTTTTCAAGAGATTTGCGCCAATGCTCAATGTCAACGCCTACCGGTGATGTAGGATTGACGGCTATGACGGCAAAACGGGATGAATGGGAAATGGAGATAAACGGCGGATTGGGTATCCCGGTAAGTAGGGGAGACCCATCGGCGGCGTGGTCAATCTGTGCGTCGGAGCCGAAAATCTGTTTAACCATGGTCTTGACGGTGGTTTTTTCTCTAAGACGCGACATCGCAGTGGCCGCCGAGCTCGGCTGAATCAGGTCGGAGGGGATAATGGCGGCACGGTAGACGGTTGTATCTCGGATAGTGTAGGTTGTCAAATCAATGGTGGTCATTTCAGGGTCTTGAGAAGGTGGATAATGTCGCGTTCAACGGCGTCGATTAATGGCGCAACCGAGTCGCCGGGAGCAGATATGTAATAGGCTCCGGTAATAACTTTCTCATTGCCTGATGCGATGAATTGCAAGGGGGTGACAATGGGACTGAGAGCCTTGACAAGGCGGCAATCCCAGCCGGCGGGCGACTGGAGGTTGGTAACCTCGGCCGGCGAGCCTCCAAGGTTGAGGGCAATGCGCTCCAATCGGTTGTCGATGACGCGGTCTATCTCAGACTGGGAGGTCGGAGTGATGGTGCAATATATGACAGACCCGTTGCAGTAGGCCGGATAGGTAATATTAAGCCACGTGGATGATTGGCGGGCGTAGAGCGAGTCGACAGCGGCATCGTTTATTTCAAGGGAAACGCCGGCGGCATTTATCGGATGATAGGCCTCGGGGGCGACGGACAAGCGTGGGTAGGCAACCGGGCGGGGTGTGGGAGTGTCGCTGTGGCCGGAGCAACCTGAGATAATGGTCAGAAGTTGGAATAAGAATATGACGAGACAGTATTTCCGGGTCATATAGTTGAGTCTGGTTGAATTTCGGGCATTACTTTTACTCTGACCTGGGTAATTCGGTGGCTCTCGATTTCAAGAATAAGGAAGCGGCACCGACCATAGACGATTGATTCTTTTTCCTTAGGGAAATCACCTTTGATGTTGAGGAGCATACCGGCGAGCGTTTCACAATCGTCGGTTACCGCAGAGTAGTCGTCTTCGGAAAGCTCGGTGATATGGAAAAAATCGTTCAGCTCGGTTCGGCCTTCAAAGATGAAAGTGTCGTCGGGGAGGCGGCGGTAGGTTTTCTCGGCTTCATCATACTCGTCGTTAATGTCGCCAACAATTTCTTCCAGAACATCTTCCAGGGTTACGATTCCTTGCGTGCCCCCGAACTCGTCGACCACGATAGCGACGTGGATATGCCGGCGCCTGAAATCCTCGAGGAGGTCGTCAATCATTCGCTGCTCGGGAACGTAATAGGCCTCGCGCAGAAGCGTGTGCCAATCGGAACGTGGCGAGTTGTTGCCCGGGTTGTCGATTAGCGGAAGGAGGTCTCGAGCGTACAGAACCCCTTTGATGTCGTCGTGGGAATCGCCGTAAACCGGAAGTCGCGAATATCCGCTGGAAATGACTGTTTTCAGCACCGATTCAAAGCTGTCGTCGTAGTCAATTCCGGTCATGTCGACACGCGGAGTCATAATTTCAACGGCAGTTTTGTTTCCAAAATTAAGTATTCCTTCAAGCATCTCTTTGTCGTCGCCGGTGGCAACACTGGTGATTTCAAGAGCTTGGGAGAGGTCGTCGGTTGTCAGGCCGTTGTTCTTTTGGGTGACGACCTTTTTCAGAATTGGTGTGCTCATAACCATCAGCGCCGATAGCGGGCTGAATAGTTTCATCATAAAGGAGATGCCTCCGGCGGCCATTCTTGCCCATCCGAGGATGTTGTAATTTGCATAAAGTTTGGGGAGAATCTCGCCGAAGAGTAATATCAGAAATGTCATCAATACCGTTTGTATGATGAAGCTGAGTATCTCGGACATTCCGGCAAATATCGGCCCCAAAGCATAATTTAAAAGGACTACGATGGCGACGTTGACGAGGTTGTTGGCAATCAGAATGGTGGCCAGCAAGCGCTCGGGCTGTGAAAGAAGGTTGAGGATTTTATACCCGTTTTTTTCTTGTTCAAGCTCGTCAAACTGCTGCTCGGATAGAGAAAAATAGGCTATTTCGCTGCCGGATATAAAACCGGAAAGGAGCAGGCAGAATATCGCGATGACAATGGCTACCGTGGCGCCGAGCGATAAAGCCGGTAAAGCAATGTTTATGGAGTCGAGCGGTAGATTCAAAAAAGCGTCGACTGCCGGTAAAGGGTCTGTTATATCCAATTTGGTTATATTTTGTTTAACAAGACGGGATTGTAAGTAAAATATCCCTGGAAGTCGGCGCAAAGTTACAAAAAACTCTCATCCGTTCAAAAGAGAATAAGTGTTAAAATAAATTTATGGTGGTAGGGCGAATGGAATTTGTTTTGTAATTTTGTGGTGATGGAAGCTGCAGCAACTGAATATGGGATGGAACGGCCGAGGATGAAAAAATCTCCGTGCTTGTATCTTATGCCGTCGACAATGAGCGATGGCACGGTTGAGAATGTGATTCCGTCGACCAATATTTTACTTGCTTCGCGCATCAGATATTTCATAGTTGAGAATGTCAGGACCGCCAGGCGTTTCCTGCGGCGCTGTGACCCGTCGATTGCGATAGATGATATTACGTTCAGTGTGTTGAACCGTCACACGTCGCCCGAAGAGATAGCGTCGATGCTCGACCCGATGTCGGCGGGGCATGATATGGCAATCATTTCGGAAGCCGGTTGCCCGGCGATAGCTGACCCGGGCGCTGATGTTGTTGCGATAGCGCAGCGCAAAGGTTACCGTGTGGAGCCTTTGGTGGGGCCGTCGAGCATACTTATGTCGCTGATGGCGTCGGGGTTCAATGGCCAGTCGTTTGCGTTTTTAGGCTATCTGCCCATTGACAGCCGCGAGCGGGTGGCGAGACTGAAGGAGATGGAGCGGCGCATACAGAATGAGCGGCAGACGCAAATTTTTATAGAGACGCCTTATCGCAATAATCGGATTATCGCGGAACTGACAAAGGCGCTGCCCGGCCGCATGTTGCTGTGTGTGGCCTCAGATATAACAGGCGAGCGGCAAAGTATCATAACCAGGCCTCTATCGTGGTGGGCGACGGCAAAATACAATTATGACAAGATTCCAACCATATTTCTACTATATTCTTGACCGTAATGGCTCTTAAACGCGTTAAAAATCAGAAATTCAATCTTTTTACTGGTAGTTTGTTTGACGACGAAATACCGGTTCATCCGTCTATTGTGGAGGCGGTTGAAAAAGAGCGCGAAAAGGAGAGCCGAGAGGATGTGGCTGAGATATTGGAGCCGATGGATGACCGTGTGGCCGTGAAGCGTGACTCGTTGAGATTTATTTCGTTTGGCAGCGGCAGTAGCGGCAACTGCTCTTATATAGGCGATTCAAGGGCCGGAGTGCTTATTGATGCCGGCGTTGACTACAAGAATGTGATTGAACTGATGAAATCCAAAGGGCTGTCAATGGAGGCCGTAAAGGGGATTCTGATAACGCATGACCATGGGGACCATATACGCTATGTGTATGCGCTTGTTCGCCGTTATCCGCACATAGGCGTTTATTGCACTCCGAGGTGCTTTAACGGAATTATGCGCCGTCATAATGTATCCCGGCGTCTCAAAGATTATCACATTCCAATTTACAAGGAGTTCCCGTTTAGCCTTGCGGGGATGGAAATAACGGCATTTGACGTGAGCCATGACGGGACCGACAACGCGGGATTTTATCTGACACGAGGTGCTGACGGTGGACAGCGGTTTACGATAGCGACCGACCTGGGGTGTATAACTCCGCGTGTGGATTACTATATGCGCCGGGCACGGTGGATTATTATAGAAAGCAATTATGACGCGAGGATGTTGCAGACCGGGCCTTATCCCGACTATCTGAAAGCTCGAATTAAAGCCGCCAACGGTCATTTGGATAACGTTGATACAGCTCGATTCTTGGCGGAAATATGGACTCCACAATTGACTCATGTGTTTCTGTGCCACCTGAGTCAGGATAACAATACTCCCGATATTGCTGTTGACGAGGTTAAACGCTCTCTTGCGAATATCGGGATTGACCGGACCGGGTTGGCTCGCGAGACAGCGGAGGATAGGGCGTGCAAGCTACAACTTGTGGCCCTACCTCGTGTAGACGTGTCTCCGATATATTTTCTTGAATAGCAGCCTTGACGCGTGAGTTGTGTAATGATGCGGGATTTTTATCGTCTATTTAGCAGATGATAAAAAACCATACAGCGAATTATGCATTCAAAGATTTGTTTTTTTGTCGCCGGATTGCTGACGATGGTCTGTGTCACCGTTCACGCTCGCGGGGTTGTGGTCGATTCTATCAGTGGCGAGCCGCTGTCAATGGCGTCGGTGTTTAATTGTCGGGGTAATATTGTTGGTCTGACCGGCGACTCGGGACTGTTGCCAACGGTGGTTGATGATGACTATCCGCTGACGGTCAGATATATGGGCTATGAATCGACAACTGTTTGTGCCCATAATACCGATACCGTCAGAATGCGCGAAATGACTTTTGAATTGCCTGAACTTGCAGTTGACGCCGGCAAACGAACGGTGCTTTATATGAGCGGTTATGTTCGAGAATATTCTACTCTGACCACCTATACCGATACGGTTGTTATGTTTCGCGAAAAGAGCGTGGATTTTATGGTGCCGGGGAAGAATGAAAAACGATATAAAGGGTGGCAGAATCAGAGAATACTGTCGTCGCGCTCGTTCTATCGCATGTCCAATATTTATGGATTGGATAGCGTCAGCGACCGCTTTGGCCGTCATTTTTCATGGGGAGACTGGATTGGGGTTGTCAAAAATGTGTCAATACCGATGGCATTAAGAGAGGATAGCATAGCGGCCGATACGGTGATGGGGAAGTATAGCCCGGCGACGATATGGCGCCGCTCGGGGGATAAAATTACTTTGAATATCAATGTGCTGGCCGATACGGTTAATCGGCGCTGGCTTAAAGATTTGTGGGCGTTTAACAATAATCGCACCGAGTTTACGGCTCTGACCCTCAAATATACGTTTGACAATGTCTCCCAAACCGAGCTTCTTGCCGATAATCTATCGTCAATATCGTTTAACATCGAGTCTTGTGGGCGCGGTCCGTCTCTGTCGAATGTGTTTGATAAGGATGAGCCGTTTTTTGTTTCAACATACGTGGAAATGTATATTGTCGACCGTAGATTTGTTACAGTAAAGGAGGCCAGGAGATTGGAGAAAAGTTTTAAAATGGCCGACAACATTGAGATAAAGGCTCCTGACGAGGCTCCGCCTATACAGCCGGCAATAAGAGAGATAGTGGAACGAGTGGAGAGTATAGACCATGAAAGCCGGCATACTGGGCTAAAAGTTGACAAGCGGATAGGAGGTTATAAGAATGGCGCACCGCCGCGATATGGCCCTGTTGGAACGATTTTTAATGCCGTAAAACAAAAGGTGAAAAAATGGCGCGGCCATTAGCGTGTTAAGAGCTATAATAAAAGACAATAAAGCCCTGCCGATTTGCGGCAAGGCTTTAATTGTATTCAGAATTTATAGTTATTATGTCTATTTCTTCTTTGCGCTGTAATATCCATCCATGGCAGACCCCTCTGAGGTCTTTTGGAACCTTTCTTTCGAAGCTGGCGCCGCCGGGTTTCAGACGGAGGCCCGGGGTCTTTGGGTATTTTTTTTAGGGGCTTAATAAGTTTTAATACCACGATGACAAATAACGTCATTATCAAGAGTGTCATATCGAGATATATTAACTGTTTTTGCAAAGGTAGTATTTTGTTTTGACTTTACGAGCCAGCCCACATTGCAGGTGATGGATTCTTTTCCCGATTGGTCTGAGGCAATTGTTGAAACAGTAAAAATTGACGTGATGTTAAAAAATATGGTCGGGATAATGACCGGCGGCATGTAGGGCGGCAAGTTTATCCACAACGCCCTGACGGTCGGCAGCGTATGTTACGCCAAACCAGCGTGAGTCAGTGTCGAGCACTTTGACTGTTGCCTCTCCGGAATGAACAAGGGTGTCAACGCATGTGGGGATGTAAAACTCGCTTTTGGGTGTGTCGATTTTTTCGTCAAGGAAGCGGCGGAATTCTCGTTCGCTATATTTGAAATAATCGGGCGTGAACCCCCACAAGTTCATTGAAACCGGCGTGGCGGGATTGAGATATTGAGTCTCGCCATTTTCATCGGTAAACGTGATGCGGCCCTGATTGTCGAACGCGATAGCAGTGCGCTCAACCACAGTTGCGAGGAAACCGTCGGGAGTTGTGGTGCAGACACCGCGGGATACAGACCCGTTTTCGGTCATTGTGTTACCTACACGAAATCCAACCATGCAATAATCGCCGGGATTCTCGTGCGGGCGCGAAAGTTCGGCAGCGATAACGCGGAAAGCGTCGTAGCCATAGAAATCGTCGGCGTTTATTACAGCAAACGGCTCGTTGATAACCTCTTGCCCCATCATAATGGCGTGGTTGGTCCCCCATGGCTTGGTTCGTTCGGCCGGGCAGGTGTATCCTTGTGGCAGAGCGTCAACCGACTGAAATACAACCTCTACCGGGATGTGACCTTCATATTTGGAAATTATTTTTTCACGAAAATCTTGCTCAAAATCCTTACGTATGACGAAAACCACTTTTCCAAATCCGGCGCGGATTGCGTCGTATATCGAGTAGTCCATGATGGTTTGACCATTAGGCCCTAAGGGGTCGAGCTGTTTCAGCCCTCCATATCGGCTGCCCATACCGGCAGCAAGTACAAACAATGTTGGTTTCATAGAATAAATGCTAATTTCAGGTCGCGAAGTTACTAATAATCGGCCGATTTTGGGTATATTTGCCATCAAAAATCGATTATGGCGAACCGTCAAATTCCATATCAGCATGAAATAGAGTGTTTTATGCAACGTCATCATTATTCGCGACTTGCGCCGCGAGTAGCGCTTATCGACATGGACGGAACACTGTTTGACTCAATGCCCGGCCATGCCGAGGCCTGGCACCGGATGATGTCGGAACTGGGCGTAAATACGACGCTTGAGGAGTTCTTTTATTACGAGGGCCGCACGGCGCAATCGACTATTGAGATAGTTTTTAATCGGGAATTGGGCCGTGGAACCGATAAGGAGGAGGCCGAGCGGTTATATAGCCGCAAGAAAGAGCTATTCAATGCAATAGGCGAGGCGCCGGTGATGCCCGGAGTCAAAGAGGTGCTGAACACGTTTGTAGCGGCGGGCCTTAATCGCGTGTTGGTGACCGGTAGCGGGCAGAACTCGCTGTTGGACCGCCTGGAGCGGGAATTTCCCGGAGTGTTTGCCCCCGAGTTGATGGTGACCGGGAGGGATGTGACGCATGGAAAGCCCCATCCTGAACCATTTCTGCGCGGAATGCAACTGGCGCGCGTCAAGCCCTCGCAGAGTATCGTACTGGAAAATGCTCCGCTTGGAGTAAAAGCCGGCGACACCGCGGGAGCGTTCACTATTGGAGTGGCAACCGGGCCAATTCCGTGTGAGGCGCTATCGGAGGCCGGGGCTGCCGTGACGTTCAGGTCCATGGCCGAGTGTGCCGCCGAGATACACACCCTGTTGTTGTCAATCTGTTTAATCTCGCTGGAATTATGAAAGAGTCACGACTGATGTTTACCAATTCTCCGGCCGATGCGCTGCGGGAGTTGGTGGCTGAATTTGATACCCGTGGCGGCGTTTTTGTGATTGCCGATGAAAACACGATCCGTATTGTTGACACAATCCCGGTGATTGCCGATGTCCCGCGGAGCGTGATTCAGTCCGGCGATTCAAATAAGACAATTGCAGAGCTGAGCCACGTGTGGCAGCAGATGAGCACCTGCGGCCTGACGCGCCATTCACTGGTTGTCAACGTGGGTGGCGGTGTGGTTACCGACCTCGGCGGTATGGCCGCGGCGACGTTTAAACGCGGCGTGCCTTTTGTCAATCTGCCAACAACGCTGCTTGGAGCCGTCGATGCGGCAGTGGGAGGCAAAACTGGTGTAAATATCAACAATTTGAAGAACGAAATAGGCATATTTGCCCCGGCCGATGCCGTTGTAATCTCAACCTGTTTTTTCGCGACGCTCCCCACTGACGAATTGCTGTCGGGTTACGGAGAAATGTTGAAACATGGCCTGCTCAAAGGAGAGACCGAGTTTAACCGCTTGCTTGGATTTGACGTGCTGAGCGCCGAGCCCGACAAATTGCTTGAAATAGTGAAAGAAAGCGTAGAAGTAAAGCGAAGCATTGTAGCGGCCGACCCCGCTGAACAAGGCCTGCGTAAGGCCCTCAACCTTGGGCATACTGCCGGCCACGCCATTGAGTCAATGATGCTCGACCGAGGAGCCGGGGTGGCACATGGCCGCGCCGTGGCGTGGGGCATGCTTGTGGCAATGATATTGAGTCACACGCGTTTGGGATTTCCCTCATCGCTCATCCATCGTTATACGGCCTATCTTAAAATGACCTATGGAACCCCCTCGATAAGCTGTCGTGATTATGATAGGCTTGTCGAGTTGATGAAGCATGACAAAAAGAACGTCGGGCGAGGGCAAGTAGCGTTTACCCTGTTGCGCCGGCCCGGCGAAGTGGTTACAGGCTGCGTTGTGGCCGAGAATGAAATACGTAGCGCCTTAGACCTGTTTCAGGATTTAATGGGCTGATTATCGGCCGGCACAGGCTTGAAAGCCCGCATTATCGGCGAAAGTTACGGTTGCGAGCGCCTGATATATTTAATCCAGCTGAAACAAGAGCGGCCCGACAGGTAATTGAGGTTAGAATCGTTGGAATAAGCTTCTCGCTCAAAAGAGATATTTCGGTAAGCCTGGTGCTGATTCCTATATTGGCAAAATCTTATCAACCACTCAATTACATAAATGATATAAAACGGAATTACGAGCAATTCAAGCATCTGAGCCGTGTGTATCTTCTCATGGTTGACAACGTAGGTGTTGATTTTAAGGTTTTTACGTGCCCACAAAGTCCCGAAGATGTTTACACAAACACCGTTCGGAATAAGATTGCTTCTGACTATTATTGTTTTTCCCTTCATTATTGTGAACAAGTTTCATAGATTTAACGTTGAATAGGTGTGAATAGTATTTTTGAACTCTAAAAAGTATAGTTATGAAATTGTTTCTGAACATTATCTGGGTTATATTCGGCGGGTTTATGATAGCCGTAGAATATGCCCTGTCGAGTGTCCTGATGATGCTCACGATAATTGGTATTCCCTTTGGAGTGCAAACGCTGAAATTGGCCGTTGTTGCGCTATGGCCGTTTGGAACAGAAGTGTCAACCGATAACGGCTGGCCATCAGGTTGCCTGGCGTGGATTCTTAATATCGTGTGGTGGTTCCTGGGAGGTTTCATTATAGCGTTGACCCACCTCGGCTGGGGATTGCTGTTTTGCATAACTGTTGTTGGAATACCCTTTGGTATGCAGCATTTTAAGTTGATGAGACTGGCCCTGTTCCCCTTTGGAAAGAGCATTGAGTAATAAAAAACGATAGCCCAAACGGGTGCTGTAAACCTGATGGTTGGCGGCACCCGATAACCTTTTAAATAAAGACAAGCATTGACAAGAAATTCAAGCCCAAAAATTGTCATCTAAAATCCTGCTAATCAATTGAATTGGCAGGATTTTCATTTGCTTGTTCACATCCCCCTTTACAGCCCTAAATAGCCCACCCTCAACAGTAATCAAAATCGAGCATAAAACCATTGTAGACTCATAAATATTTCGTAAATTTGCGTTTGGAGAATATTTCAATTAAAGATGGACTAAAATAGACCGTCAAAAATAAAATCGCATAAAGGCCATGCTAACTGAAACTGTATACACAGGCAAATGGTTTGCCGAACAACTAGACAAAGTCATAGTATCCCAATGGAGCACCAATACTTCTCAGCCTGATATACACAATTCAGTAAAAATAGCTCGATTATTAGATTTTATTAAATTTAATAAATAGCAAAGCCATAGTTAAAAAAGTATGTTCTATAAGTTAATTGAGAAGAAAAGAGACGAATGGCTTAACTCTGACGAGTGTGTCATTGCCGACATTATATCCTATATTGAACGTCAACACAAGATGCGTGACGCTCAAATAGAATCAATCAAGACATATCTATTTCTAAAGATTAAGTGTAAAAACAAACCCTTATGGGAGTTGCTCTCTTCGGGCGAATTTAATACGACCAATGTTGACGAGCTTGAAATTAACAGAACCACAAGGGAAATACTGACAAATAATCCGGCAGCACTGGCCTTATGGGAATTTGCCTCTATCGAGGATGAGAATGGAAAAGCAAATGCACCTCAGATATTGAATGCAATAAGAAACAACCCGAATGGAATCGATTATATCGGAATTATCAAAAAACTCTTTTACAATGTAAGTTATCCCGATTATTTATTCAGCATCCCTATGGGTGCCGGAAAAACATATCTTATGGCGGCTTTTATCTACTTGAATCTGTATTTTGCCATGAATGAGCCGGATAACGAATTGTTTGCCCATAATTTTTTAATACTTGTTCCGTCAAATCTAAAGTCTTCAATCATCCCTAGCCTTAAAGATATTCAAAATTTTAATCCCTTGTGGATTTTCCCCGAACCGGTTGCTTCACAATTGAAGTCTATTATCAAGTATGAATGGTTGCAAGACAATTCATCGGCCTCCAAGAGCAATACCGTCAAGAATCCTAATGCGCGTAAGATTAATATGCATCTTTCAGATCAAAATTTAATAGGATTGATTGCTGTCACAAATGCAGAAAAAGTAATTCTTGACCGTATTGA